>CAINNT010000032.1 GCA_903851225.1 uncultured Chloroflexota bacterium | reverse complement strand
CGCCCGCCGCCTCGGCCTCGTGCCCGCGACGCAGGACGTGGTGGAGGCGTGGCTCGGCGCCGCGCTCCCCGCGGGCGGACGCTCCACTGCGCTGGACGCCGGCTGCGGCCGCCAGAGCCTGCTCAAGCCCCTGAAGCCGCGCCTCGGCCGGCTCGTCGGCGTGGACATCCATGCGCCGCGGCAGCCGCTCGGCTGGCTCGACGACTTCGTCGTGGCCGACCTCTGCCGGGATGCGGATGCCTTCCCGGACGGCACCTTCGACGTCGCGCTCTCGAACTTCACCGTGGAGCACTTCGCGGACCCGGTCGCGGCCTTCCGCACGATCCACGGCTGGCTCCGCCCGGGCGGCACGCTCGTGATCACCACGGTGAACCGGCGCCACCCGCTCGTGGACCTCTACCTGTCCGTCCCCGCCGGGCTGCGCGACCCGCTCCAGCGGCTCGTGAAGAAGAGCGCCGCGGATGCGCACCCGCTCGTCGGTGCCTGCAATACGCCCGCGCGGATCCGCGCCGGGCTCGCCGCCGCGGGCTACACCGCGATCGAGGTGCGCACGACGGACCACCTCGCCCGCGCCTGGGGCCGGACGTGGCCGACGTGGGCGCTCGGCCTCGCGGGCGACCTCGCCGCACACGACCTGCCGGGCCGGCGCTCCACGATCGTGGCGCGGGCGCGGCGGCCGGAGGCCTGAGCACGCCCGCCCGGGTGCCCGGGGGCCGCCGATGAGCGGGATGCGTGCGATGGGCGCGCGCGGGCGGGACCTCACGGGGCCCAAGGGGGCGCCGCCGCCGCCCGTCCCGCCGGAACGCCGGGCGCAGATCCTCCGGCGCGTCGGGGGCTTCTTCCGGCCCTATCGCGCCGCGGTCGTCGTCGTCCTGCTCTCCATCCTCTTCACGAGCGTGATCGGGACGATCAACCCGCTCCTGCTCAAGGCGATCCTGGACACCGCGATCCCGGAGCGCGACCTCGGCCTGCTCAACCTCTACGTCGGGCTGATGATCCTCCTGCCGATCGTGTCGGGGCTTGTCTCGGTCGGCCAGACGTGGCTGAACAACATCGTCGGCCAGCGCGTGATGCAGGACCTCCGGAACACGCTCTACGCGCACCTCCAGGCGATGCCGCTCCGGTTCTTCACCGAGACGCGCACCGGCGAGATCCAGAGCCGGCTCTCCAACGACGTCGGCGGGCTCCAGTCGGTCGTCACGGACACCGCGAGCAGCGTCGCCTCGAACGTCCTCGTCGTGGTCACGACGGCGATCGTCATGGCGCTCCTCGACTGGCGCCTGACGGTCCTCTCGCTCGCCCTCCTCCCCTTCTTCCTGTGGCTCACCTGGCGGGTGGGGAAGATCCGCCGGGGCATCTCCGTGGAGACGCAGAAGAGCCTCGCGGACGTCACCGCGATCACGGAGGAGACGCTCAGCGTGAGCGGCATCCTCCTCTCCAAGACCTTCGGCCGCCAGGTGGAGAGCGTGGAGCGCTACCGCACCGCGAACGCGAAGCTCGCCGCGCTGGCCATCCGTCAGAGCATGGTCGGGCGCTGGTTCTTCATGATCGTGGGCACGATCTTCGCGATCATCCCCGCCTTCATCTACTGGCTGGCGGGCTACCTCGCGGTCCAGGGCGACCCGAACGCACCGACGCCCGGCGACATCGTCGCGTTCACCACGCTCCAGGCGCGGCTCTACATGCCGCTCGGCCAGCTGCTCAACGTGAACGTGGAGATCGCGGGCGCGCTCGCGCTCTTCGACCGGATCTTCGAGTACCTCGACATGCGGCCGGAGATCGTGGACCCGCCCGACGCGGTCGTCCTCGACCGGGGCCGGGTGCGCGGTGCGCTCCGCTTCCGCGACGTGCACTTCCGGTACGCCACGCCGCCCGCGGAGCGCGAGGCCGCGATCCGGGCCGCGGGCGCGCCGGTCGCGGGCCTCGGCGGACCCTGGGCAGGCGACACGGACGCGCCGCCGGCCGAGCCGGACGCGGAGGCCGTGGGGGATGACACGCCCGCGCGCCCCCCGTTCGCGCTCGAGGGGATCGACTTCTCCGTCGCGCCCGGCCAGCTCGTCGCGCTCGTCGGCGCGTCCGGCTCGGGGAAGACGACGACGACCTGGCTCGTGCCGCGCCTCTACGACGTGACCGCGGGGGCCGTGGAGATCGACGGCATCGACGTGCGCACGATCGCGCTCGCGAGCCTCGGCGACATCATCGGCTTCGTCTCGCAGGAGACCTATCTCTTCCACGCGACGATCCGCGAGAACCTCGCCTACGCGGACCCCGGCGCCACGGACGCGGAGCTCGAGCGGGCGGCGCGGATGGCCGCCATCCACGACCGGATCATGGAGCTCCCGCAGGGTTACGACACGCTCGTCGGGGAGCGCGGCTACAAGCTCTCAGGTGGCGAGCGTCAACGGTTGGCGATTGCGCGTGTGCTCTTGAAAGACCCACCGATCCTCTTGCTCGACGAAGCAACCTCGGCACTCGACTCCGTTTCGGAGCGTCATGTGCAGCAAGCGCTGGAGCGCGCCATGGCGGGACGTACCACCATCGCCGTAGCACACCGGCTAAGCACCGTGGCCTCAGCAGATCAGATCATCGTGTTAGACCACGGCACTATTGTCGAGAGTGGGCGACACGAGGAGTTGCGCGCGAAGGGCGGTCTCTACGCGGAACTTGCTGCGGTGCAGTTCGGACTGCACGCATAGCGGAAGGTTTCAGCGAGCCGCAATCACCAGACGCTGAAAGCTTGCGGGAACCTGTACGCCGCCAACGTTCCTGAAGTGGGCTTGGTGCTCTTGCACGATCAAGCCGTTCGGGGCATGCGCGAGCAGTGCGTCCAATACTGCGTGCGCCTCCATTCGAGCGAGCGGCGCACCAACACAGGCATGCGGGCCGATCCCGAACGCGACGTGAGGCGTCGCTGCAGGTCGATCTAGACGTAGCTCGGCGGGGCAGGTGAAGACGGTCGCATCGTGATTTGCCGAGGCAAAGTCGAGTCCAACATGCGGGGACACCTCTGGATCACCGCCACTCTCTCCACGATCGATGCGCTCCATGAGCCCGAGCGGCGTCGTGAGGCGCAGCGTCTCTTCGATGAAGGCGGTTCGCATAGCTAGGTCGCCGCGCAGCGCAGAAACGTGCGCTGGATGCGCAGCGACCATCCAGGCGATTCCAGCGATGAGGTTCATGACGGTGTCGCGCCCCCCGGCCAGCAGCAGACTGCCAACGCCGATCTGCTGGTCGCGCGTCAGCATCTCTCCGGCAATTGGGGTGTGGGCGAGCAGGTTGAAGAGTCGCCCACCCGTTCCCGCTGCGCCTTCGTCGACTGCGCGCTGAAGGAAGGCGAGGAGCGCCGCCCCGTCGCGCCGACCATCGTGATCGCCCCAAACTGAGGGGCCCCACGACACCCACTCCTCAATGTCGTTGGGCCGATCAAGGAGTCGGGCGATCGTGCGGACGACGAGAGGGAGCCCGACACCACGAACGATCTCCAGCTCGCCCGACGCAAGCGGTGCAATCAGTTCGCGTGCGTCTGCGTCGATCCCGTGCTGGTACGGGGCGAGCGACCCCTTGGAGAAAAACGGCACAAGGAAGGCGCGCAGCGCGGAGTGCAGTGGTGGGTCGGCCTCGAGTGGGAGTTGTCGATACGCGCGCACATCTTCGTCACCCTGATGGAGCGACGAGTACCGTTCGAAATTTCGCCCCGCCGCGCGGACCGACTCATAGCCGGTAACGCGCGGTAGCCTCTCAACCCGTGAGGGGCCGCGAACCGTCAACGGAGGGCAACCAAGATCGCGCCCGCAAGACCGAGGTTCACGATGTCGTTCCCCGCTTCAAGCAGGAGCACGACAAAGCCATGACCGGCAAAGATGCGGTGGCTGAGGCCGCTGCCACCAACGATTCCTACGCCGATCAAGAGTCCGAGGAGTGCACCATCAAGCGGTGCGGTGAGGTTGAGCACGCTGAGGATCAGCGCGAGGACGGTGACCTGCAGCGCCTGGCCAACGAGCACCGAGCCGAAGGCGACCCCCATATTGATGCCACCACCAGGTACATCCGCGGGCCCCTTCCCCATCAGGCGCCACCAGGTTGGAAAGAACGTTGCTGGGCCAAACCAGAGGAAGCCGCTCACAAAACTTACGACGGTTCCCGCGATGATTCCGATCACATTCACTTCAGGCATTTCACGCTCCCGCTGGTGCGAGCCACATGGCCCGCTCCGCACATTCTATCGCCTCATCCTGTGGCCTCGCGGTTAGAATCTCTCCATGCCATTCGCCGCAACCTCGCGTCGCACTGCTCGTCTCAGCGTCACGCTGCTCGCCGTCGCAATTGTCCTTGCTAGTCAACCAGTGGAGCAAGTTGCGGCGACGGATCCAGTGGATTGGCGCTCATGTGCCGCGCGCCCCGTGCCCCTACCTCCGGGGCGAGAGGTCAATCCGACACTCAGCAACGCTCTCACCGCAAAGATCGTCGCATGGCAGAAGGCGCGTCGCACTCGCCACTCAGGTGTCTCGGTTGCGATTCGCTGGGATGATGGTCGAAGCTACACGGCAGTCTCCGGGATAGGCGACACCAAGAGCAGACGGGTCGCAACCACATCGACGCCGTTTGCCATTGCCAGCACCAGCAAGGCGTTCACTGCCGCAGTCGCGCTTCTTCTCGACCACTGCGGAGCTCTGCCGTTGAGCACGCGCGCCGCCACGCTCGTTCCCGAGGCTGACGTGAAGCCTGAAGTGACCATCGCGCAACTGCTCCTCCATCGATCTGGCATGAGCGATTGGTTAACCGACAAGGACTCCAGAATGGGATGGCTAAGCAGGAATCAGAACGCGCAGGTGACGCCCCTGACGGCGGTGCAGGGCCTGCTCCCACCGACGGCAGTCGGTAGTTTCAGGTATTCCAACTCGGGTTTCACGCTCGTGACGATCGCCGCCGAACGCGCCACTGGCGTTCCGTGGAAAACGTTGGTTCAGTCGCTGCTCCTGGACCCGATGAACCTGACGGAAACGGGGTGGGGACCGAAGTCGGGTGCGGCTCGGCCACATATTGGTGGAAAGCCGTATGGCGTTGCAGGGTGGGCTCCAAGTAAAGCGGTCAGCATCGCGCTCCGCGGGGCGGGCGACATGCTCTCCACACCGCGCGACCTCGCGCGATTTGGCGAGCTCTTCTGGGGGAATCGACTGACCGAGGGCGAGCCAACCCTTGCCATGAACGGCGCTGCCTACCAGACCTGGTCGTCGTGGCTCTACAACTACGGAACTCAGGTTGATCGAACCTGGATCGGCGGGTTGCGTAGTTACGGTCACAACGGCGGATTCTCCGGAGTCACGAGCTCGCTCAAACGAATCCCTGCGCTCGGGATCACGATCGCCGCCGTTGCAAACGGCTCACCCACAACCGGCTCGTTTGCCGATGATCTTGTGCAGGAGCTTTACACGATGATCGATCAACCCGCCATAGATGGGAGTGGCATGCCGCGCCTCTCCGCCGCGGAGAGCGGCGATCCAGAGCCGCCCGACGCCCCAGTCGTTCTCCCTGCGGATTACTGTGGAGACTCGACGCCGAGCAGCAGCAGCGACGCCTTGGCACCTCGCTGGATCGCGCTCGGCGCGCCCGATGGTTGGGTTGGGAGCACGACGTCGATGGTGGAACTCCCCGATGGTCGGCTGGTTGTCGGCGGCGCAGGATTGACAAAGGCGGCCGGTACCGCCGTGGCGGGGCTGGCGATTCGCGACCCGCGAACCGGTGCATGGCAGGCACTCGCGAACCTGAGGACGTCTTCCGGGCGCGTCGCGTCGGTGTATGGGCTTGCCGTAGATGCTTCGCGAAATCTCCTCTATGCGGCAGGAAACTTCTCCAGCGTGACACGAGGCAACCGTCGCGTTGCAGTCGTCGGGATCGCTCAGCTCAATCTCAAGACGGGAGTCTGGTCAAAGGTCGGCACGGGGCTCTCCGGCAAAGGAATTTCAGTCCGAACGATCTCGCTTGATCCATCGACCGGGAGCCTTCTGGTCGGGGGCCGCTTCACACGTGCAGGCGGCATCGCCTCTGAAAACATCGCGACGTGGAGCCCATCACGAAAACGCTGGGTGGCGCTCGGTGCTGGATTGAAGTCCGACGTTGTCTCTGCCGCATGGGCAACCGACGGGACCGTGTACGCCGCCGGTCGCTTTGCTGATGGCCTTGTCTCGACATGGAACCCCACAGCAAAGACGTGGAGCGTGATCGGCGATGCGCGACTCTTCTCTGACCTTCCGACGAGCATGGTCGTTGACGCACTCGGCAAGCCGCTCGTTGGACGCGGTGTCGGCTGGTATGGCGATGCAGTTCAGGTGATCGAGCCTGCGGCGCCAGGTGGCTGGGTGCCGTTGGGCGGTGGCGTGAGCTACCCGCGGCGCACCTCATGGGTGACGGCGATGACCAGGCTGGCCGACGGAACCGTTGCCGTTGGTGGCTATTTCGCCAAGGCTGGCGCATTGGACGCCCCGAACCTCGCCGTCTGGGATCCCATTACCCAGCGATACAGCACCATCGGCAATGGCCTTGCGGTTGAGCCCGACGCGCTGGCGTCGAGCGCATTCGGAACGATCTACGCCGCGACGCGAGTGCGAAGCGCTGCACCTGGCAGTCGCGGCGGTCGCTGCATCGGAGTCTGGGCGAACCAGTCACCCGCCGCACCTGTTGGTGCAACCCTCACCGCAGGACGCGGCACCATCCGCGTCAATTGGACGCTCCCCGCCGACTCCACTGAAGCAACGGGCTGGATCGCCACCGCCACAGCGAAAGGCCGCACAACGCGTAGCTGCACGCTTGCCGGCACGTCGCTCACACAGGTGGCAGGTGCTGCGGCAACGTGCACCATCACAGGCTTGGTCAAAGGGGTCAGCTACAAGGTGACGCTCGTTGCCTGGTCGGCACCGGCTGGACCCTCGCCACGCGTTGACATCGGCACCATCAAGACGCTTCGCTGATGCGGCGGTTCGTGGGTGCAGCGTGGAGCACCGTTGCCCTCGCACTCGTGCTCATCGGCTGCTCGGTTGCGGAAACGCCGACTGCATCACCAAGCCCAACCCCAATTCTGCGAACCGAACCATTCAAGGTTGTTGGCTATGTGACGCCCGCCGCGAACATTGATGCGATTGACTTCTCGGTGTTGACGCACATCAACTACTCGTTCTTGATTCCACGGGCAAACGGCACAACACGGCCATTCGGTGCGCCGAATCACTTGCGCAAGGTCGTCACACAGGCCAAGAGGCACGGCGTCAAGGTGCTCATCGCCGTTGGGGGATGGGGCTGGGACAAGGAATTCGAGACGCTCGCCGCTGACCCGGCGATTCGCGAAAAACTTGCGAAACGCGTGGCAGATTTCTGTGCCACCTATCAGCTTGATGGAATCGACATTGATTGGGAGTATCCGAATGCTGGGGCCTCGGCGGCCAACTTCTCCGCACTTGCTGCTGCGTTCCGCTCAGCGCTTCCAGCCGGGGCGTTAGTCACTGCGGCAGTCCTCGCCGACGCGACGGACGCGGAGGGAATATCGACAGATGCCGTTGGGCAGCTCGACTTCATCAACCTCATGGCATACGACGGCCCGCGGAACGATCACTCGTCGTATGCGATGGCAGAGCGCTCGATTACGACCTGGCTTGCGCGAGGAATTCACCCCAATAAACTCGTGCTCGGTGTGCCCTTCTATGGGCGGCCAGGGAACGCCACGTATCGCACGCTGCTGGCAAGCGACCCAGCAACGGCCATCGGCGATCGCATCCTGTTTCGAGGTGTGGAACAGAACTACAACGGCCCGGCAACGATTCGGCGCAAGACGCAACTTGCACTGGAGCGTGCCGGCGGGATCATGATCTGGGAGCTCTCGCAGGATGCGCGCGGCGACGACTCACTCCTGAGAGTGATTGGCGAAACTGTCACTGCCCCCTAGGGGTATCCTCCCCGCATGGGACCGCTGCGAATCGAGAGCCTCTCCAACCCGGTGGTGAAAGGGCTGCGCGCCTTGCGCACGCCTAAGGGTCGCGACGAGCAGCGACTCTTCCTCGCCGAAGGCGAGCGCACGATCGCCACCGCCACCGCGGCGGGTTGGATTCCCGAGATGCTGCTGACCGCAGGGCCGCTTCGCGCCCCAATCGATGGCGGAGCGAGCCGCGCTCGCGAATCGATCTCGGTGACGACCGAGGTGCTGGCGAAGATCACGGGGCGTGACAACCCGCAGGAGCACCTCGCCGTGTACGCCGACCCTGCACCAGAAGTTCAGTCTGTGGCAACGATTGACGCGACTCGCGCAGCGCGCTGGCTGATGCTTGAGGCGCCGCGCGACCCTGGCAACCTTGGGAGCGCAATTCGCAGCGCCGATGCGTGTGCCGCCGGCGGCGTCATTCTGGTGGGGAACTCGTGCGACCCGTACTCCATCGAGACGGTGCGCGCCACGATGGGCTCCATCTTCACGGTGCCGATCTTTCGCGCAACGCACGATGAGGCAGTCACGCTGCTGAAGCGCTGGCCTGGCAGCACCGTTGCCACGGCGCTCGACGGAGCGTCCGATTACGCCGAGATCGACTACATGGCACCAACGTTGATCGTGATCGGAACGGAGGCGGATGGGCTGAGTGCGGACCTACGTGGTGCCTGTGCCAGCGCGGCGCTGATCCCGATGCTCGGCACCGCCGAGAGCCTCAACCTTGCGGTCGCCTCTGCGATCATGCTCTACGCAGCAGAGCGAGCGCAGCGCTAGCGCGGCAGCAGCTTCGCGATCTCTACCCCAAGTGGCGTCGCGAGGGTTCGCGAGAACGTCTCGGTCATGTGGTCCTCGTCGCGGTAGATCAACACGTTCTTGGCAATCGGCGAGCAGGGCCACGCGGCACAGATCTCGCTCGTCAGATCGATCAGCGTCGCCCCAGAGGCTTCGGCCGCCACACGCTCAGCCACGCCGATCTCACGATTATCTGCGTCGTCTTGTGTGAAGAGGCAGGCGCGAATATCGCTCGGGTGCTTTGAGAGGCAGGCGGGCACATCGCGGCCAGGATCTGGCGTGTCTACGAGAATGGCCGTTGTCCCAGGGAGGCGAGCAACCATTTTGCCGAGCGCCGCTCCCGCGATGGTCGGTGTGACCCCTTCGGCGATCGGGCGGAATGTGCGGCGATTCACGATGATCGTCAGCGCCGGCTTGATCTCGGAGAGTCGCGCCACCGTAGCCTCGTTGAAGGTGGTGCACTCACGGTACGCACGCTTCAGCGCCAGGTTGCGCTGCGGGAGTGTCGTGAACGAACACGAGACCTTGACGAAGGTGAGCAATCTCCAACCACGCTCGAGGGCAATCGCCTCGATTGCGGGGAACCAGTGCGACGCATGCGAGTCGCCGACGAGCGCGATCGTGACCGTCGATCCCTTGACGCCATACACACATTCTGGTGGCGTTGTGACGCGTTCAAATGCAAGGCAGCCGTCGCCGCGCAGCCGCTCTTCGTCATCGCGCGCCGACGCCAGTGACGGGGCAAGATCTTGTGGAAGTGCGATCGGCCCGTCGCTTGCCGTCGGTGAGCCCGAGGGACTCGGCGTTGGCTGAACGGCAACGACCGTCGAGGGGAGCGCCGCGGCGAGCCCTTGCGTGAAGAGAGCAACGGAAAGGATTCCCGCCACTCCAGCGCGGATCGCGCTCCACGAGGTGGCGCGTCGCGAGCGATCGCTGTACCTGAAGGGCTGCTCGACAAATCGCCAGCTCACCCACGAGATGCCGATCGCTGCGGCAACCGCCACCACGATTTCAACGCCGGTGAGCGCGCGCTCGAGGAACAGGAGGGGGAGCACAAGAAGTGGCCAGTGCCAGAGGTAGAGCGAGTAACTGATCTTGCCAAGGAGACGAAGTGGCGCAGCGGTGAGGAGTCGCACAGGTCCGCTCGGCGCTGCACCACCGTAGAGAAGTGCGACGGCACCCGTGGTGGGGAGGAGCGCGGCAAGCCCGGGATACGGTGTCTCGGCGCTGAGTACCACCCCTGCCAGTGCAACCACGGCGAGACCAGCCCATGCGATCGCACCAGCTCGACGCGAGGTCCCCATCACGCCAGCGAGGGCGAGCAGGCCGCCCACCCCGAGCTGCCAGACGCGCGTCGGCAGCAGGTAGAAGGCACGCGAAGGGGAGGCATCGGTGAGCCACAGGCTGAGCGCAAACGAGGCAACGACGCCAAGCAGGAGCACTGCGAACAGGCGCCGCGCGCTACCGCCTCGCCAGGAGAGGAACACGATGAGCGCCGGCCAGACTAGGTAGAACTGCTCTTCGACGCTGAGCGACCAGAAGTGCAAGAAGGGCGACGGGCTCGAAGTTGCAGCAAAGTAATCGACCGAACCGATGAAGCGCATGTTGGCAATCGAGAGTGCCGACGCTGCACCATCGGCCGCTAACTCGCTGCGGTCAAGCGGCGCGGCGACGATGAGCCCAACGAGGGAGATCACTGCGACGGCGACAAGCGCCGCTGGTAGGAGTCGACGGATTCTCCATGCGTAGAACCGTGCGATGTTCAGCCCACCTGGCTGCTGTGATTCCCGCCACAGCTTGCCGGTGATCAAGAACCCGCTGATGACGAAGAAGACATCAACGCCAACGAATCCACCTGGCGTCCATGGCAGACCCGCGTGGAAGAGCAGCACGAGAAGGATCGCAACGCCCCGAAGTCCCTCGATGTCGGGGCGGAACTCGGAAGTGTTGGGCGACGTCTTCATCAGGCTATTCGCAGATCTGTGGCTTTGCTACCGGGACGGGTCGCGTCGAGGTCGTTGTATCGATGTACTTTCCGATGACGACCAACTTCGTTCCGTCGTGGCGGTCGGTCTCGGAAGTCTGCAGGACCACTCGGCCGTTCGGAACATCGGCGATGTCAGCCCAGGTGGAGATGTGTTGTCGTACCTCTGTGACGCGGTAGCGCAGTCGGAAAAGTGTCGTGCCGGTAACCTTCGGGAGCACATCGACCTCGATGATCTGACCGAGCATCTGCTTCGGCGTCTTATCGAGAAGTCCACCAAACTCCCAATAGCGACCATGCGCATAGATGAAGAGGATCCCGGTCTTTCCATCCGCCTTCCCCTTCGTAGGCATCCATTCAGCGACACGGCACCAGGGGAACCGTGGCGTGCCATCCCCTTCAAGAGGTGGACGAACGACTGGCAAGTTGATCCAGACCCCGCTCACCAAGACCCGGACAGGATCGCCCGCGACAGACGGCACGAGCAGACTTGGGTCCACTGGCGGAAGCGGTGGGGGTGTCGTGCGAGAACGCTCCGCGGGGTCGGACGGCTCAGCAGCTGGGCTCGGGGAGCCGCCATCGCTTGGACTGCTTGACGGCTCCTCAGTGACAACGACAACTCCATCCGGTGCCCACGGTCCGATCTGTTGATCCATTCCCCACGTGACCAGGGCACCAGCAGCGAGGATGAACGAGGTGGCAAGCAAGATGGTGGAGGCGACGTGTCGAAAGGGCATGCGACTCGAAGAGCGCTGCGCTGAATCGGGTGGCGGCAACATAGGGAGAGTGTAGTGGAGCCACCCCCACGCTCTTGGACCTCCCCCTGGTCTAAGATCGCCTGATGAACCTGCCGAATCCTTTCCGCAGCGACGAGTGGCCACAGTCCATTCGCCTGATCGCTTGGGCGGCGCTCGCAAGTGCAGCACTCGTTGCCATCACGGCAGGGCTCGGCGTGGTTACCAACCTCATTTCGGCACAGGGCCCACTCCTCCTGGCCCTAACAGGTGGGTGGCTACTGGCGGCGTTGGCCGACGCTCCAATCGATTGGCTTGTCGCACGCGGCTGGACGCGCACGCGTGCAGCGCTGCTGGTGTGGGTTGCTGGTGCCGTACCGGTCATCGTCATCGCCATCGAACTCGCGATCGCCTTTGCACGTTCCCTTGGCGGCATCATCTCTGGGCCGGAGCCAACGCCGGCGGAGGTCGGTGCAATGGTTGAACGGCTCAGCGCCCTGCTCAGCTCCGTTGGCCTAACGGTTGATCTCGTGCCGCTCGCAACGACGGTGATCCTCGCGATTCGCGAGGCGGCAACCTCGCTGCAATCGAACATCGCGGCGATCGCAGCGGGTGCCATTGGTGCGCTGGGACCCCTGATCTTGGCGATCGGTATCGGCGTCATTCTCTCGGCAAACCCTGCCCATCTCGACTCTGTCGACCAACTCGCAACACGCGGGCGATTTCGTAGCGCGCAACGTTCGCGAAAGATTCTGGAAGAGATCATCGCGCGGTTCATCGGCCGCCATGTCGCCCTCGGTTTCGTGTATGGCGTCGCCGTCTATGTCGGCGCAACGATCGCCGGTGCAGACGGGCTCTTGGCAGCGGTGCTGGGCGGCATCGTGATGGCGATCCCATCGATCGGCCAAGGCGCTGCCGTGTTGCCGCCGCTGGCCCTCGCCATCTTCGCGGCGGGGCCATACGTGCTGCCGGGCTCGGTGGTGATCATCGTGGGCTGGCTCCTCTGCGCAACGCAGCTCGCGCCGCGGCTGATGAACGGGGTATTGCGCCTCTCGGGAACGACCGTCTTCATCGCGGGCAGCGCCGGAGGCCTTGTTGGCGGCGTCTTGGGAGCAATTTTCGCCCTCCCAATCGTCGCTGCCGTTGCCGCGATTCGTCGTGACGAATCACCAATCCGTACGACTAATACCAAGCGCACTACTAGGATCAAGCGCCGCTAATCCACCCCTGCCACGCTGCGGGCAGGAGGTGAAACATGGATGAACTGCTCTTTGCTCGAGCGCAGATGGGCCTCAGTCTGATCTTTCACATCGTATTCAGCGTGCTTGGGATGGCACTCCCGGTGCTGATCGTGGGCGTTGAATGGAAATCGCTCCGCGACCCGAAAGGTCCGTGGCTTGCCCTCGCCCGGACATGGTCGAAGGCGATGGCTGTGCTCTTCGTTATTGGTGCCGTTTCAGGCACAGCACTGAGCATGGAATTTGGACTGCTCTGGCCGACCTTCATGCGCCAAGCGGGTGGCGTGATCGGCCTCCCATTCGCTCTTGAGGGGTATGCCTTCTTTGTTGAAGCTATTTTTCTCGGCATTTATATCTATGGGTGGGACCGCCTTACGCCTCGGGCCCACTGGCTTGTAGGGATTCCGATCGCTGTAAGCGGCATGATGAGCGGCGCGTTCATCACCATCGTCAATGCCTGGATGAACGGCCCAGTCGGTTTCGACGTAATCGCCGGGCCAAACGGACCGATTATCGATCAGTCCAGCGCAAACCCGATCGGCGCGATGCTCGCACCGATGGTCATCACGCAGGTTCCCCATGTGTTGCTCTCCGCACTTGTTGCTGTTGGTGGCGGCGTTGCCGCGGTATACGCCTGGGCGTGGCTCAAGGAACGCACCTCTGCCTATAACCGCGCTGGCATGCTTGCCGGCACGGTGATGTTCAGCATCGCCATTCCGTTGCAGCTAGTTTCTGGACACCTTTCAACTGTGAAAATCTATGAGGAGCAACCAGCGAAGTTTGCGGCAGCGGAAGGAGTTCTCCAAACTGGTCCGAACCAGCCCATGCACCTGCCATTCGGCTTGGAGATTCCAGGACTGACAAGTTTCTTGATTAATCTTGATACGAGTACCGTCGTTACGGGTCTCAATGACATTCCATCAACTGATCTTCCTGAAAAGCCAGAGCTCGTGCATCTTGCGTTTCAGCTCATGGTATGGAGCGGGCTTCTTATGATGGCCGCCGCAGTCCTCTTCTGGGCAAGCGTGCTGCGCAGGCGTCGAGCAGGAAAGCGACTCGAGTTACCGAAAAGTCGACTGATCCTATGGCTACTCGTACTCTCTGGTCCCGCCGGATTCCTGGCCGTTGAGACGGGCTGGATGGTGACGGAGTACGGGCGTCAGCCGTGGGTGATTCGCGGATTCTTGACGACCGCAGATGCAGTCACTAAGCAGCCAGGGATCGCTGCGACCTTTGTCGCGTTCATGTCGCTGTACGCGGCCCTCGGAGCCATTCTTGTGTGGGTCCTGCTTCGGTTGCGCGCCGAACACCCAGACACGCGAGCGGGGGTGTAGCGGTGATGCTCTCGTTCATGCAAGCGTCGCTCGGTGACCTTTCAGATCCGAACATCACCTCAATCCTTGCGGGCGGTCTCATCATTCTGGCGCTCATCGCGTATGCGGTGCTCGGCGGCGCTGACTATGGGGGCGGCGTCTGGGACCTCTTCGCGCGCGGGCCACGTACGAAGGAGCAGCGCACACTTATTGCCCAAGCCATGGGTCCAGTCTGGGAGGCGAATCATATCTGGCTGATCTTCGCGGTCGTTGTGCTGTTCACGTGCTTCCCGGCAGCGTTCGCGGTGGTTGGTGAGGCGCTCCCAGTGCCTATCTCAATTGCACTGATCGGGATCTCACTGCGCGGGGCTGCATTTGCCTTTCGCGCAAGTTACTGGGCCCCATCGGCATTTCGTGATCGCATGGGGACCATCTTTGGTGTGGCGAGCCTGATCACCCCGTTTGGAATGGGCGCTGCACTCGCGGCACTCGCGTCTGGTGACATAACACTGAACAGTGCAGGCGAGGTCGACTCTTCCGTGTGGGCTGGTTGGCTCACCCCATTCGCCTTAGGTGTCGGCGCGCTCGCACTGAGCCTAGTTGCCTATTTGGCCGCAGTATTCCTTTGCCTCGAGGCGGAAGGAGAGCTGCGCGAGGATTTCCGGAGACGTGCACTCGGTGCCGCGGTTGCCGTTGGGATCACGGCAACTATCACCCTTCCACTTGCGTCGGATGCAGTTCCGTCGCTCTGGGTATCCCTGACGCAGGGTGTTGCGCGACCATTCCTCGTCATCGCGCCAGCGTTTGGAGTCACCTCCCTCGTTGCGCTCTACCTGCGTTGGCACCGCCTCGCCGCTGTGGCTGCAGTGGGTCAAACGGCGGCGATCTTGACCGGTTGGGGTGCCGCTTCTTTCCCCTACTTGGTCTTCCCTTCCGTCACGCTCGCCGGCGCCGCCGCCGCACCGCAGGTGCAACTCGCAATCCTCGTTGGTGCAACCGCTGGCCTGTTCATTTTGCTGCCGTCCCTCTGGCTCCTCTTCAGCCTTTTTAAGGGGAAGATGCCTGGCATGGTCGTTGCGCCAAAGGGGAGTCGACTGCGAAGGTAGCGAGCGGGTGTAGCCTCTAGCGATGCCGAAAAATCCAACCGGGCCCCGCATCGCACTCGGCTGGCGTGGGCCGTTCCGCCACCGAAACTACCGCCTCTTCTGGTTTGGGCAACTCGTCTCACTTGCGGGTACATGGATGCAGTCAATTGCACAGGCGTGGTACATCACGGAGCTCACGCATGAACCGGCATGGCTCGGCATTGTTGCCGCCGCGCAGTTCACACCCGTGCTGATCCTTGGGCTCTTTGGCGGCGTGCTCGCCGACGCGCTGCCCAAGCAACGCGCGCTGATCGGAACGCAGGTAAGCCTCATGGTTCTTGCACTCCTCCAAGCGGTACTCGTCGCTACCGGTCTCATGACGCTGCCACTGCTCATTCTCTTGGCCGCGCTCCTCGGCGTGGTCAACGCCATCGACATGCCAGTTCGGCAGTCGTTCTTCAGCGAAATGGTTCCCGAAGATGAGGTCGGTCGCGCCGTCGCGATGAACTCCGCAATGTTCAACGGTGCGCGGGTGATTGGCCCGGCAATCGGTGGCGTGTTGATCGGCATCATTGGAGTTGCGGGATGCTTTGCTGTCAACGGCGCCAGTTTTCTTGCAGTGTTGCTGGCGCTGCTATTCATGCGATCCGACGAACTGCGCCCCGCTCCGCGCACGCCTCGGCCACGAACCATCGCCGATGTGTTGATCAGCCTTGCAGAGGGGGTTCGATTCGTAGCTCGAACCCCAATCATTGCTCTCTGCGTGTTTGTGATCGGAGTGGTCTCGGGCGTGGCGATGAACTTCAACGTGATTGTGCCGATCCTTGCTCGCAACGTGCTGCACATTGGCGCGCCGGGCCTCGGATTGTTGATGGCTGCGATCGGGTTCGGTTCGCTGGGCGGGGCACTTTCGGTTGCGCTGCTGCGCCAGCCGCGCACCGCGGTGATCATCGGTGGCGCAACTACGCTCGGAGCACTCTCGATCGTGGCTGGTGCTGTGAGCTCGAGTGGAGCATCGTGGGCGGCACTGGTCACCGGAGTCGCCCTCTTCGGTGCAGGTTTCGGTGCCATTGCCATGGCCGCCACCGCGAACGCTTCCATTCAAACCTCGACACCGCCAGCGCTGCGCGGCCGAGTGATGAGCGTCTACACCACGGTCTTCGCAGGATCGACGCCGATCGGCGGCCTCGGCACGGGCGCGGTGGTCTCACTCATTGGCGCCCCAGGGGCACTGATCGTCGCGGGTGGTCTAGCACTTTTCGCCACGGCGTACGCAGCGGCTCGGTGGCGAACGATCCTCTAATCAGGGGAGTCGCACGCGGCGCCAGGAGCTCTCGTTCCCAGCCGCGTCAATGAGGCGCACCTCAATGGTGACCCCGCGCATCAACAAGACAACCTTCCCACCGGACGACTTCATGAAGGGGCCGATCTCGATCTCGTCGCCAGCGGCGAACCGGAGTGGCTTCTCATAGCCGACGCGCACCTCGATGGCGACGGTGCCGGTTCCCGTATCGCTACCGGCAACCGTCAGTAGATATGGAGGTGGGTTTCCACGCGAGGCTCGCCCTTCACGCACACGCACGCTACTGATGCGTGGATCGGTGCGATCTCGCCCAGCGGCAACCGCGAATGGCGTTCGCTCCGAACCACCAACGAATCGCATCCATACTGTTGCGCTTGACGTGCCGAGCTGCGGAAGTCTCGACCAGCCACGTACCTCGCGGATTGTGTAGGTGCGTGCACTGCGGAAGGTTTGTCGATCGGCGACCTCGATAGCACGGGCACCCGGCGGCGCATAATCCTGCAGGATCTGCAGCGCGAGGTCGGCATCAAATGGCGAACTCGCTGTGGCAGCGGCGAGAAGGTCGCCAAGCGTAAGGGTTGGTGGCGTTGGTGCGGCTGGCTCGTCGAGTGGAGAAGGATCAATCTCGCTACCTTCGCCACCTTCACCATCTATGGCATCAGGGTCACTCTCCGCGCCGGGGTCCTGCCCAGGGTCAGGCTCTGCCGTCTCCTCGGCAGGGGCGGAGGGATCAGTGTCGGCGCTCTCATTCGGGTCGGCGCTTTCGTCGGCGATTGGATCCCCGTCCGTCAGGCCTTCGTCTTCTGCAGCGACGAGGTTCGCGCCGAACCCGAAGGTTTGCGGTGCGGCGGCAGAGCCGACGATCAGGGCGGCCAGGGCCGCCGTCACAAGCCACGGAGTTCGCTGAGCACTCTTCATCTTCGTAGTGTGGCAGGCGGGCGTGCCAGCAGCGTGGCACATCGTGGGGTGCTAGTCAGCGACGAGGAACGCCTCGAACTGCCAAGGGTCGGTCGGCAGCGGCTTAGCGGGGTCAGGGAAGAGCTCGAGGCGATTCTGCAGGGGCGTCCAGTCCACGGGGCCGGACCAGCGCGTGCCGATGTAGCGACGAATGTCGGCTAGAAGCTCTTCGTGTGGCAACTCATCTGGAACTCGAAGCCCTTCGCTCGGATGCCGCAGGAGCCACGCCACGGCGGCAATCACCGAGCCGGCAACCTGGAGCGTGGTCGCCGAGTGCCCGGCGAGGTTGGCACGCGCTTCATCGATGCCGAGCAGTGAGCCACTCCACCACGCCTTGAGTGGGTGACCGAGCAATAGAACCCCCAAGCGATCCTCGCCGCGAATGATCTCGTTGTTCAGCAGGCGGAACCGCTCTGGATGCTTCCAATTGTTTCCGCGCAGCTCATGCACGGAGGCGATGGCAGAGTCTGATGGGCAGTAGGCGTAGTAGACCGTTGGTCGATACTGCGCGCTCCCATCGGCTCGCCGCACTGTCAGCCAGTCGCTCATGGTGAATGCCTCACCGTGGCGAATCAGCATTCCGATCGTCGGAAGCCCCTCTTCGGCGGCGCGCGCCGGATCGGCACCAGGTACCCAGGTCCGCACGAGCGTCTCCATTCCCGCGCGTTGGATCAAGATCTGATTGCGAGGGCCGTCGCCGCGATGTGCCAGTCCACGTTTTGGGAGTGCGCTCTCGTGCGTTCCCCATCCCAGCTCAGCAGGGGCTACACCCTCTTCGTAGAATCCTTCACCTGACCACGTGTTCACAAACTCACCAACCTCCTTCGGCTGATCGGTGTGCTGCGTGTCGCGCTCGGCAATCTGGATCACCTTGACGCCCGACGCCTCTGCCATGTGTGCGTGATCGCCCGTGGTCAGCGCCTCGGCGAGTGCATTGCGCGCGGAGCCTGATACAAGATTGCGTTTCAGCAACTCAGCGCCAAGCTCCTCGAGTGCAAACTTCACCTCATGGCTGACCCAGCCGGGGTTGGCACCATGTTCAACAATCGCGCTCGGACCACTGTTGTCACCCCAGCTGCGAATCATCTCGCGCATCGCCATGTGGCGGGCGTACAGCGTTCGTGAGGTTGGCTCCTGCTCCGAGATGTTTGTGTATGGCTCCCACACCTCAACACTGGTGTTGAGGTAACGCACACCTGCAGTGCGACACCAGCCGATGATCGTATTGGCGTCGATGTTCCACGCAAGATCAAGGAGAAGGTCGCCGCTCGAGAGGCGTTCACCTAGGAAGGTCGCGAGATTCTCGCGGGTTACTGCAACTTGCTCGTACGTGACCCCCGCTGCAATGGAATCGGCGATGCGGTGGCGCGTGTCGGCCATCTCCACAACGCGAATGGATCGCGGCTCAAATCCAAGGTCGCGGATCATGAGCGGAACGACCGCCTGGCCGATTGAGCCACAACCAAGGACAAGCGTCCGTGCTGGGCGCGGCACCTCGGCCGCGACCATCGGCGTAAGGGCGGTCACTTCAGCGAGGCAATGAGGTCGGCGACAAAGCGCGGACCATCGACCTTCATCGGCACTCGAACGAGTGGCGGGGTTGCGTCCTTGCCGCCATTGCGCTCCCGAGTCTCGCGGGCGTCTGCAGCAGGGGCCATCCAGGCACGTCGGTCGATGATCGTTGCGCCGCGCGTTGGGCCGGTGGTGTTCACCTCCACGGCGCGATCGAGCCACTCGGTCATATAGGTGGGGTCGGCGACGATGCCTGCAGCGAGCGGATCATGCAGGGGGCATTCGCGCGTGCCGAACGTTCGCTGATACACATCGAGATAGTGGCTCAACACGCTCAGTGCAAACTTCGAGCGCACCGATCCGATCGCCTCGATTTCGGCTAGCTCCTTGGTGCGGAGCCGCGTGACCTGCGTCACGTCCAGGCCCACCATGGTCACCGGCCACTCCGCGCCGAAGACGAGATTGGCCGCTTCGGGGTCGTGCCAGATGTTGGCTTCGGCGGCGGCAGAGGCATTCCCCTCATGTGCGATCGCGCCACCCATCACCACAACGGAGCGCACGCGCCCGGCAAGTTCTGGATCGAGGCAGAGGGCGAGCCCGAGGTTGGTGAGTGGCCCAACGGCGAGCAGGTCAATCTCTCCGGGCATCTCGCGGGTAAGGCGCAACATCTGTGAAACCGCATCTTCGGCAACGGGTCCGCGCTTCGGCGCGGGCTGGTTCGTGTTGCCGAGACCATCTTCACCGTGTACCCACTCGGCGGTGGCGAGCGGCTGCGCCATCGGGCGCCGCGCACCGATGGCGACCGGAACCTCATCGAGGCCACAGAGCTCGAGGAGACGGCGGGCGTTGGACGCTGCGAGATCTGAAGGGATGTTGCCGTGGATGCTGCCGACGGCGATCAACTCAACATCGCTGCGTCCAGCGAGATGGAGCATGGCGATCGCATCATCGATCCCTACGTCGGCGTCGAGCAAGACTTTTCGGCGATCCATAAGGGGGAGAGTGTACGGGTTTCGTCCACCACCTGCGAACCTGATGCGCGCATGAAGTGCTCCGAGCCCCTGCTACGATCGCCCAGAGGTACTCAAAGGAAGGCGAGGGGATTCATGCCACACCTGGCGCTCGTGGTGCACTCCTACGTGGATGAAGATCCTCGAGTTCGCCGCGCCGCCCGCGCCGCGGTCGCCGCCGGATGGCAGGTCAGCATCATCTCGTTGCAGCGCGACGGTGACCCACCCCGAGGTGAGCTCGACGGTGCCCAGCTCTACCGCCAGCCGGTTCAGCGACACCAGGGGGCGGGGATCAGCACCTATGTGCTGGAGTACGGGCGCTTTGCCGTGCTGGCCGCACGTGAGCTTCTCCGCATCGATCGTGAGCGCCGAATCGATGTCGTCCATGTAAACAGCGTTCCAGACTGGCTCGTCTTCGCGGCAGTTCCGCTGCGCCGGCGCCACCGGATCGGCCTCATCCTCGATCTGCACGAAGCGTCGCCAGAGCTCTTCCGCATGCGCTTTGCGCGATCGTCGCGCTCGCTCCTGACGCGCGTCGCTGCGCGAGCCATGGTCTCGCTGGTCGCATTTGCCGAGCGGCGTTCCATTGCGATTGCCGACTGGGTCTTCGTCACCGCCCCTCGTCTGCGCGACCGTCTGGTCGCAATCGCCTCGCGACGTGCAGACGCCGTAGAGGTTCTCCTCAACGTTCCGGAGACGCAACGCTTCGCCGCCGCTGCAGCAGACGATCGAACCTGGATGGCCGATGGAACGCTTCGACTCGTCTACACCGGCGCGCTCACACCGATCTACGAGGTTGACGTCATCATTCGCGCCGTCGCGCTCCTACGCACGGCCCCGCAACCGCTTCCGGTTCACCTCGTGATCGCAGGTCGCGGCGATCGCGAGCCGGCACTCCGAGCACTTGCCGCTGAGCTTGGCGTTGCGAGCGCGGTGGAGTTCCTCGGTCGTGTGCCATTCGAGGGGGTGCCAGCGCTGGTTCGCGGCGCCGACATTGCTCTCGCGCCAACGCGCCTCGACGAGTTCACCGACCTCTCCATCTCCAACAAGGTGTTCGAAGGGATGGCGAGTGGTCGCCTCGTACTGGGCACTCGCCTGAAGACGTTGGACGATCTCGTTCCAGAAGGCTCAGTTGTGCGCTACACCTCGGGGGGTGCCGAAGAGGCCGCCGCCGTGATTCGACGACTAGCGTCAGATCCTGCAGAGCGCGCGAGTCGCATCGCCTCTGGTCTCGCGGCAATTCGCGGCGGCCTCAGTTGGGAGGCGGCTGGCGCCGCCTACGTTGAGCGACTTACCGCGCTGCTGCCGCCGCCCGCCGACCCTCGCTAGCCCAGGAGCTTTTCGGCGCCGGCTGCTTCGGCGGCCGCTCACCAAATCGTCGCTTCCATTCACGTCGTCCGGAGAGGTAGCGTGTGACCTCAAGATCCGCCGCCTTGATCGCCGCGCCGCGCAGCCATGTGCGGTGCAGTTCAAAACACGTTCTCGCCCACGCATCTCCATGTGCATCACCGGTGATGAGGTGGGCGAGCTCATGGAGCGCTGTGCCCTTGTCGTAGGAGCAGAGGAACATTTCGCCCGTTTCGGTGATTACCCAACCGAACGGATGCGCCGGTTCCCGTCTCGTTCCGGTGTGGTCGTGAATGCGCACCCACATGAGTCTGCGCTTTGCGCGCGCAGTCGCACGTGCCAGCAACTCCAACGTTGGGCGCCAGTGCGACCAGGCGACAGTGGCAAAGCCACGCATCGGGCGGACCTCAAACGGAAGGTCGAGGGCCCACTTCGGTGCCTCGGTCCAGCGACCGGCGATCTTGACGCGATACATGCGGCTCATGGCCTCACCCTATCGCGGTCTCAGTATTGTCGGCGTATCGCGGTGGGCTAGCGCAGGGCGCTTGCACCCACTGAGCGAACACGCTTCAAGAATGCTCGGGTGCGGGCATCACGCGGTGCGCCAAAGATCTGCCCTGGGGTGCCGTGCTCAATGATGCGACCGCCCTCGAGGTAGCAGATGCGATCAGCGACATCGGCGGCGAAGGCCATTTCGTGGGTTGCGATCAACATGGTCGCGCCGCCCTTTGCCAGTGCGCGCAGCGCCTCGAGCACTTCGGCAACCAAGACTGGGTCTAGCGCGCTGGTGATCTCATCGAGCAACAAGACCTTCGGCTCCGTTGCCAATGCGCGCGCAATCGCGACGCGCTGCTGCTGCCCGCCCGAGAGGCTGTCGGGATAGGCGTTCGCCTTGGCCGCAAGGCCGAGCTGCTTCAAGAGCGCACGTGCGCGCTTTTCAGCAGCCGCGGCGGTAAGGCCGAGCGCCACACGCGGCGCAAGTGCCACATTCTCGAGCGCCGTGAGGTGCGGGAAGAGGCTGAACCCCTGGAAGACGATGCCGAGCTGGCGGCGCGTCGCATCCGCGTCGCGGTCGTCAGCGCTCACTGCGCGGCCCTCGAGGGTGATGCTGCCGGCGTCAATCGGCTCGAGGAGGTCGGCGCAGCGGAGCAGGGTTGACTTGCCAGAACCCGAGGCCCCAATCAGGCAGACCACCTCGTGCTCGGCGAGCGTGAGGTCGATCTTGTCGAGCACCAGCGCCCGCCCATAGCGCTTCGATACGCCGCGCAGCTCAAGCACCGGCTCGGCTGCCTGCTTCGTTGTCGTGCGGGCCATCAGCGCGCCCCTCCTTGCTGTGCCGCACGGTCTTTGGCGGCGAGCCGATCGACAAGGCGCGTCATTGGAATCGTGATCACCAAGAAGATCAGCGCCGTTGTCATGAGGGGCGTGAAGTTGAAGTTCGCTGACTTCAGAATCTGCGCCTGCTTGAACGCTTCCACCACTCCGAGAATCGAGACGAGCGCCGTATCTTTCTGCAGGCCGATGAAGTCGTTCAGCAGTGGTGGCACCACGCGCCGCAGTGCCTGCGGCAGCACGACGTAGCGCAGCGCCTGGAGGCGCGACAGGCCGAGTGCTCTCGCGGCGCGCTCTTGCGACGGGTGAATCGATTCGATGCCCGCGCGGTAGACCTCGCTCACGTAGGCGCTGTAGATCAGCACCAGCGTCACGAGCGCCCAGAAGAACGGCTCACTCGGCACACCAGGGAGACGCAACGCCGGCACGCCGAAGCCGAGCACGTAGATGAGCAAGATGCTCGGCACCCCGCGGAAGAAATCGGTGTAGATGGTGGCGAAGATTCGCAGTGGCGCGAGCGCCGGGCTGGTGACGGATCGGGCGAGGGCGATCAGGAGTCCAATCGGCAAGATGAGCATCTCCGCCAGCACGAAAAGTTGAATGTTGATGAAGAACGCATCAATGACATCAGGGAGCGAGGTGGAGAAGTATGTCCCGTCGAAGAAGGCCTTCTGGACGACCGGCCAGCTCGGTGATGAACCGATCGCGATCGCGAGCAGTGTCGCGACGACGAGTGTGCTGATGACGGCGACGAGGGTTCCCTTGCGGGCTGACCTCGCCGCCGTCATCGTGCGATTCGCTTACTGCAGGACGGGCGCGCTCGCCTTGTCCGCGATCCACTCGGTGAGCAGTGCCGCAAGCGTGCCATCAGCCTTGAGGGCGTCGACAACTGCCGAAACACATGCCGTGAGTGCAGAGCCCTTCTCAAGGACAAAGCCAAACTGCTCCTGTGTGCTGCCATCCGAAGGGAGCTGCCCAACGATGATGCCGCCCGTGAGTTGCGCATCACGCATATAGAACGCTGTTGGAACGTCGGTCACAATGCCGTCAATGAGGCCGCCGTTCAGTGCTGCAAGCGCTTCATCGTTTGTGTTGAACACGGCGACTTCCGTGTCTGGCGCAATGGTCTCGTTGATTGCATCGAGGCTCGTGGTGCCAATCATTGCGCCAAGCTTTGCTGTCTTCAAATCGGCAATGCTCGTTGCGCCGGCAATTGGCGAACCCTCGATCGTCACCACGCCCTGCGCAGCGTCGTAGTACCCGCTGCTGAAATCAACTGCCTCGGCGCGCTCTGGCTTGATCGAAACCTGAGCCAGGTAGAGGTCGAAGCTCTTTGCCCCTGGGGCGTACGAGTTGTCGAAGGTGGTGTGAATCCACACGACCTCGTCAGCGGTGAATCCGAGCTTGGCGGCAACGGCGTACGCCACCGCGCCTTCGTAGCCTTGACCCTTTGCTGGATCGTTGTTGTAGTCGCCCGTCCACACCGTGGCGCCCTCATTGCCACCCTGGAACCACGGGCTGTAGGCCGGGTTGTCGGTGGAGAGGGTGAGCTTCCCTGCCGTCTTCAGTGCCAACGAGTCTTTTGCGCACGAAGCGTCAAGAGATG
>CAINNT010000031.1 GCA_903851225.1 uncultured Chloroflexota bacterium | reverse complement strand
GCTCTGATGGTGCTAGATCCCGCAATCGCAGCTGACCCCGGCTTCCGTCTTTCAGCCCTTGCAACCGCTGGACTGCTTGCCAAAAGCCAGCGGTGGTCTGATCGTGCCGCCGCGTTTGGCGACAGGATCCCCAAGCACTTCCGCGCAGGCTGGTCTCTCATTGGTGGCGATATTGCCGTCAGTCTCGCCGCGCAGGCCGCGACACTAGGGCTCGTTATCGCCCTGTTTGGCCGAGTCGCGGTTTGGTCAATCCCGCTCACGCTGTTGATTGCCCCGCTTATTGCCCCCGCCACCGCAGCCGCAATTCTCGCCACGATCGCTGGCGAACTAGTGCGCATGGTGCCGCCTCAGCTGGCCGTCGTGCCAAGCCTGCTGGCGCTCCCAGCAGCAGCGCTCTTTAGTGCAGCCGCGTGGATCGCCCAGGTTGGCGCCCACCTACCTGCTGGCGACATAGAGGTGCCTCGTGGGGCAACACTCGCTGTGGGATTGGCTCTTGGCGCATTCGGCATTTGGCTCCTTTTGCGAGATGAGCCACAGAGCACTCCAGCACACGCTGCCGAAGATGTGGTCTCCTCAAGCCCTATGAGCCAGCGCTTGGCGTCCGGCATCGCAGCCCTTATTGCGGTGAGCGCGCTCACGTCCCTTGGCAACGCTGTTCCGCGCGGATCACTGCGCATAACAACACTTGATGTTGGGCAGGGCGACGCAATTCTGATTGAAGTTTCTGGACGCCGCATGTTGATTGATGGCGGTCCCGACCCAGCACGTCTGAGCACTGAGCTAGATCGAATAATTCCAGCGTGGGACCGTCGGATTGATCTACTGGTCGCGAGTCACCCGCACGAAGACCATCTCGCGGGTCTGCCGAAACTCCTAGACCGATACCGCATCTCTTCAGTCATCGGGTCAGAGGACCGTGGCGGTGGGCCAGCGGCATCAAGCTGGAGAGAGATCCTGGCGGCTAGCCGAATCGCATACCACCAGGTTTTTACTGGTGACAGATTCCAACTCGGAGCAGCGCGGTTGAGTGTGCTTTGGCCCGACGAGTCCTACCTTTCGTTGCCACCTGGGAATGATGGCCGAGCACTCAATGACCGCTCTATTGTCTTGCGTCTTGACATACCAGGATTCAGCGCCTTGTTTACCGGTGACATTGAGAGCGACATTGATCCTCGAATCTTGAGGAACATAACAGCGCCCGTTGATGTGCTGAAGGCACCGCACCATGGCAGCAAAGGTGCAGCGAGTAGAGCGCTACTTGGGGCGCTTTATCCAAGAGTTTCAGTTGTTTCGGTCGGAGTCAACAACTCCTACGGTCATCCCGCTACCGAAACCATTGCGCGCCTCGGTGAGCGCGGTGGCGTCGTTGAGCGAACCGACCTCAACGGCACTGTGACTATCACTGTGCCGCTACAGCAACCTCATTACATCCGGATTGAGAGTCAGAAGGGTATTCGCGCAGCGCCGGCGCGCTCCACGATTGGTCGTCGAGCTCCAAGTGCAGTTGCCGCCGATGCGATCTGGCCAACCCGTCTGGCATCAGTGAGCACGGGAGGTGGAGGATCAGGCTGCCCCATCCCTCGCGCTAGGATCCGCCCATGGGAACGGCACCGATACTCCTAGCCTGGGGCGACGATCTCCTCCTCATCGACGAGGCGGTGGCGACGCTGGGCGCCCGCATGGCCGCCGAGGACCCCATGGGGGGCGGGCTCCCCGAAAAGGTGCGCCTCAAGGCCGAGGGGCGGAGCGCAGAACAGGCGATGGCCACGCTGGGCGAACTGCGTCGGCGCCTCACTACCGGGGGGCTCTTCGGTGGGGGTTCGCTCGTTGTTGTCACCGGGGCGGGACTCCTTGGCAGAACCAAGGACGTGCGAGCCCATCTGAACGACACGCTCGCCAACATGGCCCCCGGAAACGGCGTTGTCTTGGTTGATCAGCGGGCGCGCCGCCCGAATCTCAAGGCGGCGCGACCCGATGGCCCTGGGGAGCTAGGTCAGCTCGTCAAGGATCGCGGCGGCAGCATCGTCCAATGCATCTCCCCTGGCCCAGGCGAGCTGGCATCGTGGTTGCTGGCGCGCGCAAAGAGCGGCGGGCGTGAGATCGCTGGTGATGCCGCCAAGTCCATCGCTGAGCGGCTCGGTTCCGAAGTGCGTGAGCCCGATCTCGATCGCAGTGGCATTCGCATGACTGCGGCTGTGGAACTTGAGAAGTTGATGTTGGCGATTCCTACCGGACCGATTTCGTTGCGCGCCGTTGATGCGCTCGTGGCTGATCGCGGTGTTGGCTCGCTCTTTGCCTTCGCCGATGCGATCGTCTCGCGCAGCGGCACGCTCGTATCGAAGCACCTGCTCCGTGCGGTCAGCGAACCTGGACCAATGGTGGTGGCAACGCTGCATCGAAAGATGCGCGACCTTGCACAGATTCACGGTGCAACGGTTGTTGAAGGAGCGTCGGTGGCAGCGGCTG
>CAINNT010000030.1 GCA_903851225.1 uncultured Chloroflexota bacterium | reverse complement strand
TCAAAAGCATTGCAAGGGAGATCACCAGGATCACGCCGATGCCAATCTGCTCTGTTTCTGGCTGAAGGTAGAGATAGGTTGCGGCAAGTAGGAGCACGACGCTCAGCCCTGCTCCAGAACGGAATCCTCGTGCGTCGGTCATTTGCGACATGTGGGGCACCTCAGGGTTTGTCGTTTAGCGGCGCGATCTGCGCCGATGGAGCCTGATCGACCGGAGCGAGCGATTAACGCGCGTCTGGTTGCAGGCGCGGAGCATGCGAACGTCGACAGATCGACGGCTCGCCAGCGACGGATGCGATGAACTCTGCTGCACTCATGGTTGCCATCGTAAATTAGATGATCGGGACTTACTTACTGCGCAGGCTTGCAATAGCCTTCTGCGCGGTCTCAAGTCCGAGGAGCGCACAGTGGATGCGCGTAGGGCCGACCTCGACGCCGAGCAGCTCCATGACAAAGGGGCTGCCGAGCGCCACGATCTCGTCTAGGTGCTTGCCGCGCAACTCGTCGGTAATCAGTGAGGTGCCCGCCTGGGAGATGGCACAGCCGCGGCCGCTGAAGGCAACGTCGGTGATGACGCCTGCGTCGTCGACCTGCAACTGAAGGTTGATGACATCGCCGCAGTTTGGATTGCGACCTTCAAGGCTCACGCTCGGTGCTGCAAGCGGCGCCTGGTTGTGTGGACGGCGATGGTGTTCCAGGATCTGCTCCCGGTAGAGATCGTCCATGCCGCCCATCGCTTACCCCTCGAATACCTTGCGCGCCTCGCGCAGCCCCTCGAAGAGTGCATCGAGATTGTCGTGGGTGGTGTACGGAGCAACGCTCACGCGCGCCGAGGAGCTGAGCTCCAGCTGCTCATGGAGCGGCTGGGCGCAGTGGAAGCCGGCACGAATGGCCACCCCGCGGCGGTCCAGGATCTCGGCGAGGTCATGGGCGTGAATGAGGTCGCTCGAGAAGGCGACGAGGCCGGCACGCTGGCTCGCATCGCGTGGCCCAAGGATGCGGGCGTCGGGGAGCGCTTCGGGGAGTTCGCGAATGACGCGCTCGATCATCAGCGCCTCGTGGGCGTGGATCTTGTCGCGGCCGAACTCGTCGAGCAGGTCGCAGGCGGCGGCGAGGGCCACGGCGCCCGAGGCGTCGGGGGTGCCGGCCTCGAATCGCTGCGTGCCCGTTGTGAAATCGGCGTCGCGCAGGCGCACGCTGTGGATCATGTCGCCGCCGTGCTCAATCGGTGCCATCTCAGCGAGCAGATCGGCCCGAGCCCAGAGCCCTCCGCCGGCATACAGGCCCCCCATCTTGTGCGCACTGAAGGCGTAGAAGTCGGCGCCGGTCGCAGGAATCGAGACCGGCATGTTGGCAACCGCCTGGCAGCCATCCACGCAGAGGAGTGCTCCAACAGCATGTGCAGCTTCGGCGATCTGGGCGAGTGGCGCGACCGAGCCGAGCACGTTGGAGACGTGGCCGAGAGCAACCATCTTCGGCTTGAGCCTCATCAACGAATCAAGGCGATCCCAGAGGATCTCGCCGGTCACATCATCAACCGGAATGAATTCCAGGTCGGCATCCATCTCACGTGTG
>CAINNT010000029.1 GCA_903851225.1 uncultured Chloroflexota bacterium | reverse complement strand
TCGCCTCGCCGATCATCTACAGCTGCTACATCATCCTCGCCGCACGGCTCGGCGGTGAGACAAAGCGTGGCACCGGCGCATCGGCCGAAGGGGGCACCTCGCCACTCGCCGCGATCCCGGTCAGCCTCTTCGGCACCGCCGCGGGCATGCTCGTGCTACGCGCCGCTCTCGGCCGAGACCTGCTGCCGACTCCGATCCCCGACGGCGCCATCTTGCCAATCATCGGAGTCGCCACCATTGCGGGGATCATCCCGATCGGCGCCTTCTACATCGGTGCGCAGCGACTCGGCGCAGCACGAGCGGCGCTCATCAGCACCGTAGAGCCGATCTTCACGATCTTGGCCGCGGGATATCTCTTCAACGAGAGTCTTACCGCTGTTCAGTTGTTGGGCGGGGCGCTGATCCTCGGTGCAGTGCTGGTGGCGGAGTGGGGGGCGATTCGATCGGTCCGTCCGCGCCGTCGCACGGCGAGAGAGCGAACGGGCTAGGCGATCACCTCGTGACAGGCACGGCAGCGTGCCTCGTACGTATCGTCGCCCGCCATGCCGCCGATCACGATGAGCTCGTCATCGGCGCGCGCCGGTTTGCCATCTCGCAGGCGCTGCGTGCGCGTCGCCTCGTTTCCGCACACGACGCAGATCGCCGTCAACTTCGTCACCTCGTCGGCCCGAGCGAGTAGCTCTGGAATCGTCGCAAACGGACGACCCGCGAAGTCCTGATCGAGGCCACTGACGATCACGGTGCGAGGCGCTGCAACGATCTCCTCGATAACGGCGGGCAACTCCGGCCCGAAGAACTGCGCCTCCTCAATGGCCACCGCATCGGGGTTGATTCGCGCAACCTCGTTCCGAATCGCCGCAGCATCAGGTGCGACGACGCTCGGAAAGCGGGTGCCCGTTCGGCTCACGACCTCGCCGGGGGCAACGCGGGTGTCGCGCGCGGGGGTGATCAGGAGCACGCTCTGTCCTGCGATCTGTCGGCGGGTGAGTAGGCGAACGACCTCCGCCGTCTTGCCGCTGCTCATGCAGCCAGCGATCACGTGGAGCCAGGGGCGACGCGGAATTGCCATGCGGAGCATCCTAGCCGAGAATTAACGCCGCACGAATCTGGCGATAACATTCCGCTTACATCCCCCTGCCACGCTCTCTCGGCTGGACCAAGCGCCAGCCATGTAGATGAGAGGAGCACCATGAAGCGCACCATAAAGAAGCTCAGCGTGGCCGCAGCGGCCGCACTGTTCGTTGCCGCCTGTGGCGGTTCAGCAGCCAGCCCGTCGGCATCCGCCCTAGTCGGCGATATCAGCATCGACGGCTCGAGCACCGTTTATCCCATCGCCGAAGCTGTAGCCGAAGAGTTCCAGAACGCGAACTCCGGCGTCCAGGTCACCGTCGCCTTCTCGGGCACCGGTGGTGGCTTCAAGAAGTTCTGCGCAGGCGAGATGGACGCCAACAACGCGTCCCGCCCAATCAAGACGAGCGACAAGCCTGGTGACGATGGTGTCGCCGGCACTGCCGACGACGTCCTCTCGGAGGCAACCCTCTGCAAGAACGCAGGCATTGAGTACATTGAGTTGAAGGTTGCACTTGACGCGCTTGCCGTTGTCGTGAGCAAGGAGAACACCTTCGTTGCCTGCCTCACAACTGACGAGCTCAAGTCAATCTGGGACCTTGATTCGACGGTTGAAACCTGGGCTGACGTCCGTCCTGAATGGCCAGCCGAGAAGATTGAGCTGTACGGACCTGGTGCTGACTCCGGAACCTTTGATTACTTCACCGAAGTGATCAACGGCGAAGCGAAGCGTTCACGATCCGACTACACCGCATCCGAGGATGACAACACCTTGGTGACCGGCATCAGCGGCTCGCAGTATGCGCTGGGCTACTTCGGCCTTGCGTATGTCACTGAGAATGCCGACAAGGTTCGGGCAATTGAGATCGATGGCGGCAGTGGGTGCACGGCGCCTTCTGCAGATGCGGCAAACGACGGTAGCTACGCGCCACTCGGCCGACCGCTCTTTGTATACGCATCCGTTGCAGCACTGGCTCGACCCGAGGTCGCAGCGTTCTTCCGGTTCTTCCTGGAGAACACGAACGAACTCTCGGCCGAAGTCGGCTACATCGGCCTCAACGATGCAGATCTGGCTGCCGCCAAGGCAACGCTAGAGGCTGCGCTCAAGTAAGGATCCTGAGCGGGCGCTGAGCCCTCACGCACGCTCAAACGACCCGGGGGCCCCACGGGCCCCCGGGTCGACACATCTAGGGGTAGGATCGCCGCGTACG
>CAINNT010000028.1 GCA_903851225.1 uncultured Chloroflexota bacterium | reverse complement strand
TCCCGGCGTCGGCGCGACGCCGTGCCCTTCAGGCGCTTTACGACCGCATCGCACCTCCGGAAGAGGGACTCGTCTTCTGGTTCGAGATCCCCCTGCGCTTCACGGGCCTCGTTAAGCCGCTTGATCTGCTCCATCGCCCACCGCAGGCGCCGCCCCAGACGCCGAACGACCTCGGACAGATCGGCGGCGAAGCCATCCACGTGTGCTGCGATGGCATCCGGCGTGGTCACCTCAGCGTCCCGCGCTGGCCAGCCTTGCTGGAATGCGCTGCCCACGTAGTCGACCAAGTCCAGTCGGCTGGCCGCGATCAGATCGGCCAGCGGCTGGAGATCGAACGGCTTCGGCCTGACGTACGAGCCCTCGAAAAGATAGCTACCCACACGGTCGGGCAGGCAAGTCTTGAGAACCTCGCCAATGCGCGTGCGCTCGGCGTCCCGCCTGGAGGGATCACGCGCATACTGGTGCAGCCGCGTGATGACGGTTGCATGCACGTGCTTCTTCACCATCAACACGTTGCGCAGGTTGAACGCAGGCGGATCAACTCGCCCAGCGAGTAGCTTCAGTGGGTCCGCGAAGTAGGCTCGGTCGTGGGAGACCGACCTGCAATACGTCACATCCACCGCCATGCGGTGCCTTCGCCCTGCTCTTCCAGCCCGTTGCCAGTAGTTAGCGGGAAGCGGAGGAACGTTGCGCATGAGCACTGCATCCAGCTGCCCAATGTCGACACCCAGCTCCAGGGTCGGAGTACAAACGAAGGTGTTGACCGCTTCAGAATCACCCTTGAATAGGTTCTCAAGGCGCTCGCGCTCTTCATGCGGCACCATCGCGGTGTGCTCCTCCGGTCGGAGCATGGAGTAGCCCTGATCGAGAAGCTGCAGGTCGTAGTTGTCTGGGTCTTCACGGACGAACTCCAGTGTGCCCGTGCAGCGCCACGCCAAGCAGGCGCTCTTCGGAGCGCGACGAGTCCAGCGCCGGCGACACGACTGACACCTCCAGACGCCGCGGTTCGCCTGAATGCGAAGCCGATCTGCGTCGATCTGATAGACGCCACTAACGCCGGGCAGGGGATTGCCTCTTGCACCCTTGAGCTGAACGGGAAGGAGAAAGCGCTCCCTCACGAGCAACTCGAACAGACCAGTCAAGAAATCGTCGATGTGTTCTGAGTGAACGCCCCACTTGCGCGCCATCTGGCGCGTTGCCGTGTCACCCCGCTCACTCAGCCACTGGTTGACCAGATTCGCCCTCTCCGCAGCGTCACGCCGCAGCTTGGTGCCACAAGGCCCGCCGGTCTGCGAGAGATAGCCCTGCTGCACCTCAAGGTCGCCATCCAACCAGTACTTGGAGAAGATCTGCCCCTCTGGATCCCAGACCACCCGCTTGCGACGCAGGTAGTCAAGGAGTCCAGCTACACCCTCGCACAGATCTTCGGCCGGCATGCCCAATGCGTTCGCCTGTTGCCGGATCCACGCGAGACCGGGACGCAACCCTTCGTAGTCGACCTTGATCCGACCCCACGGCTCGAGACCGATCGACTGCCTGAGGCCGAGCGTGACCTCGCGCAGGACTTGGATACGGAGGAACTTTCGCCGCTCCTTCTCGTGGCGCCCGCCACCGCCCTCCCTGCGCACGACCTGCCAGACCTCTGGGACCAAGGCGCGTGACATCGCCTCGTCCTTGTCGAGGACGTCGTCGAGGTGCAGAGAGAGATCGCCGACCGAAATCGGCTGCTCGCGCATGCCCTGAGCCATGAGCGCGCGCAGACGAAAGCGTCGAGCGTGGTCCTTCATCCACCCCGCTTGGAACGCCGCATCTTGACGGTTGTCACAGAAGACGAGCAGTCGCTGCCGCTCGCTGTGGTGCACCATGTCCTGCGCCAAGACATGCACGTCGGCGACGTTGGTGGCTCGAACTGCACGCGCTGGCTCTCGGAAGTGCCCCGCTGCGCGATGCCCAATGGCACCGCAAGACAAGCAGCTCGACAAGACGCCGGGGTTGTCAACCTTCTGGCGAACGGCATAGAGCAGCACGCGCTCGCCGAGCACGCCGCAGTGAAGACAGCGGTTGCCCGCAGTGGGATGCGCAGCTCCACACCGCCTACAGAAGTACAAAGGCGCCGTGCGATAGTGCTCTTCGAGCTCGTCTCCGTCGTCGTCGGCACCGACGATGCGATCGAGCAACACGACACGCTTACCACCCTGCTTGGCGTCCAGACGCTCCCAGCAGGATCCGTGCTCCTTGGCCTCGCCGCCTCCGGGCTTCCGCTCCGTGTAGGAGAAGTCCTTGAGGAAGGCGATGAAGTAGTGCTGCCCGCACGTGGTGCACGTAGCAACCGGGAAGTGTGCGCTCTGATCTTCCCCACCACCCGCGGCGACCTCGTCCTCGGCCGCCAGCCAGAGCCGAGGTTCTGCGCCATCCATCGGGAAGCTGACGACGGCCCCGCTGATGCCACGCACGTAGACGTGCACCACGGGACGAACCAGAGGCCGGCTCTCCTCTCGCGCGGCCGCCCCGAGCGTCAACCACGCGAGGATCTCCGCCTCCGGAACCTCCCGCCCGAGTCGCTGCGTCACCTCGGCCTGCAACTCCCTGAGCTCCCTCGGCTTCGCGAGGAGTTCTCCGAGGAGGAATAGCAACTCGTTCTGGATCAACTCGGCATGAAGCAAGGCCGGCCATGGACCCTCTCCAAGCTCTTTGCCAGCCATGTCCTTGTAGACCTTCCTCACCTCGGCCCCATCGGGCTCGTCGGCCTCCACCGCGCGCACGCAGTCGGCCAGGATCTCGGCCGCCGGCCTGCGCGGCGGCTTCGGCGCCTTGCGCTTGGGTGCCCACACATGACTCTCGTAGGCCTCGCCTACGGTGCGCACCGAC
>CAINNT010000027.1 GCA_903851225.1 uncultured Chloroflexota bacterium | reverse complement strand
GGTGCCGTTCACGCCTTGCGCGGAGTCTCGCTGAAGGTCGAAGAGGGCGAGATCGTCACGCTCATCGGCTCGAACGGCGCCGGCAAGACGACCACCCTTCGAACCATCTCGGGGCTCGAGCGCGCCCGATCGGGAAGCATCAAGTTGAAGGGGAAATCCATTGAGAAGGCAGAGCCGCATGAGATCGTGCGACTCGGCATCGGGCATAGCCCTGAAGGTCGCCGGGTCTTCGCTCGCATGTCGGTGCGCGAGAACCTCGAGATGGGCGCCTTCTTGCGCAAGTCTGGGCCCGACGTGCAGAAAGACTTCAAGAAGGTCTTCGACCTCTTCCCGCGACTAAAGGAGCGAGAGAGTCAGGCCGCAGGCACCATGTCGGGCGGCGAACAGCAGATGCTCGCGATCGGCCGCGCACTCATGGCGCAGCCCAAAGTCCTGCTGCTCGATGAGCCCTCGATGGGACTTGCGCCGATCTTGGTCGAGCAGATCTTCGACATCATTACCGAGATCAACTCGCGCGGCACTGCAGTGCTCCTGGTGGAGCAGAACGCCATGATGGCGCTGGGCATCGCGAAGCGCGGCTACATCCTGCAGATTGGCGAAGTTACCCTCGAGGACAGTTGCGCCAAGTTGGCAAAGAACCCCAAGGTGCGCGAGGCGTACCTCGGCGTCTAGCCGGCAATCTTGCGCAGCGCTCGGAAGAGCGCACGGCCATCACTGCGGTCCGCAATCTCTTTCGGCATCTGTCCGGCCGTGACCCCGAGTAGTTGTTGATGCGCGGCGATCGCGCGTGCCAACCCAGCGATGTGGCGCGCCGGCTTCGCGCCACGCTCCCACCAGAGCCCGTCGATGGTCATGACCCTCGCCTCCTTTGCGCGCCGAAGCTGAATGCGGCCAACGATGGCGTCACCTGCATGGATGGGCATCACGTACGGTCCGTAGACACGGCGCTTCTCAGGCGTGTAGATCTCCCAGCGGTAGTGGAAGTGATAGAGCGCCTCAAGCCGCTTCCGATCATGAATGAGCGGGTCGAGTGGCGACAGAAGGGTAACGGCGTTCGGATCCGCAACGACGGGTCGCGTGCCGGCAGTGGCGCGCATGGCCGCCTCAAGGGCAAATCGCTCTCCGCCGGGAATCCGCCACGGTCCAGGAAGCCCGTCGATCTCGATGTTGAGCAGCGCGCCACGCTCCGTTAACCGGCGCACCAGCTCCTTGCGCTTGAGCGGCCAGTCGGTCTGCACCCAGACGCCGTTCGCCGAGGCGAGGCCAAGGTCGCGGTGCCGTGCCAGGAAGGTGTGTTCAAGCTGCTCCTCTTCGGTGACGCGTCGCTCCAACACGTTGCGCGGGATCAGGCGTTCAGGGAGGTCGAACCACCGCCGTGAACCGTCACGACGAGCAAGGTGGAGTAGGCCCGCGACATTCAGCATCTCCAGCGCGGCACGGTAGGCGGGGGTGGGCCCCCACCACCACGCCACAGACTTGGAGGGCCCGAAATCGGCGGCGCTGAGCGGCCCTTCGGCGGTGATGCGCGCCATGATCGTGTCCGCCCACGGCTTCAGGCGCTTGTAGGTGCCGTCGCGCCAGTAGCGCTCGCGGCGCTTGTCGGCGGGGCGGCGGTAGTAGGCGAGTTCACTTGTTGGCACGATCACGAGCACCCCGTTGTACTGCTCTACCAGCGCGCGGTGGGCGGGAACCTTGGCGTAGAGGAGCTCATCGACCCAGCGCGGCTGGAACCCGTCGATCCGGGCGTGACAGACGATCTCGTGACTTCGCCCCGCGAGGTCCACCGGATCGAACTGCAGCGAGCCGAGCCGTTCGACGAGGGCGAGCACTGAGCCTTTGCTGGCGGGTAGCTGACGCGGCGGGAGGAGCAGGTGGCGCTCCGCCAGAAAGCGGCGAGCCGCCGCCTTCGAGACGCGCAGCGGCGCCTCCGCAGCGCTCATCTCAGTGCGACGCGACTCCGCGCGCGACCGCGCGGTTGCGGGCGGTGACCATGATCGCGACGCCTGCGACAACCACTGTCGCCCCGACAACGAGCTGCCCTGAGATCGGCTCGTTCAGGATGATGCTGCCGGCCAGAACAGCAACGACCGGATTCACGTAGGCGTAGGTCGAGACCAGCCCGAACGGGGCGACACGGAGCAGCCAGG
>CAINNT010000026.1 GCA_903851225.1 uncultured Chloroflexota bacterium | reverse complement strand
CCGCAGACGCCGTGCGCGCACGAGCGGCGGAAGGTGATGGAGCCGTCAAAGAGCTCCTTCGCTCGTGTCAGCACATCCAGAACGCGATCCATCGGCTCAACGGGTACGGTAAGCGTCTGCCAGTGCGGCTCGTTGTCGCGCTCCGGATCGAAGCGCTGAATCTTCAGCTCGACGGTCGCTGGGGTGGCCATTTAGTAGACCCTCGGCTTTGGCTCGAACTTGGTGATGGTGACCGGCTTGTAGTCGATCTTCGTCGCGGGCGCCCCTGCCGCTCCTTGCCAAACGAGAGTGTGCGCCAGGAACTTCGCGTCATCGCGCTCTGGGAAGTCCTCGCGGCTGTGCGCGCCGCGCGACTCTTTCCGGGCATAGGCAGAGACGGCAGTTGCCTCGGCCGTGTCGAGGAGGTACCCAAGCTCGCGTGCCTCAAGCAGGTCCGTATTGAAGACGCTCCCGGTGTCCTCGACGCGCACGTTCGCGTACTCCCCTTTCAGCCTTGCGATCCCCTTCACCGCGGCGCCAAGGAGCGCCTCGTCGCGGTAGACGCCCACGTTGTCCATCATCAGGGCCGCGAGCTCGCGGCGGATTTCAGCCGGACGCACTCCCGATGGGCGCGTGCTCAAGGCGAGAAGCTCGTCACGCACTGCGCGCTCGGCACCCTGAACAGAGCCAGGCTGCGAGGTGCTCTTGCACATCTGCGCCATGCGAATCCCCGCGCGCTTGCCGAAGACGAGGAGGTCGACGAGCGAGTTCGTGCCGAGGCGATTCGCCCCATGCACGCTGACGCAGGCGACCTCACCCGCCGCAAAGAGACCTGGGACCACTGTTCCTTTCGCGTCTGCGAGCACCTCTGTCTCAAGGTTTGTCGGCACGCCACCCATGGCGTAGTGCGCCGTCGGTTGTACTGGCACCGGCTCGCTGATCGGCTCGACACCCTGATATACCCGAGCGAAGTCGGTGATGTCCGGCAGCTTCTCTTCGATGACCTTTCGGCCGAGGTGGCGAACGTCGAGATGAATGTAGTCCTTGCCGCCGATTCCGCGGCCGGCTCGAACCTCCTGGTAGATCGCGCGAGAGATCATGTCGCGCGGCGCCAACTCCATCAGCTTCGGCGCGTACGTCTCCATGAATCGCTTCCCCTCGTTGTTCAAGAGATACCCACCCTCACCGCGAGCAGCTTCGCTCAGGAGAATGCCGATGCCGACGATGCCAGTTGGATGGAACTGGTAGAACTCCATGTCCTGGAGCGGCACACCGTGTCGCCAGGCAAGCGCCATTCCGTCACCAGTCAGCGAGTGTGCATTTGAGGTGACCCGCCAGGCGCGACCGTAGCCACCGGTGGCCAACAGCACCGCCTTGGCGCGGAGCACGTGCATGGTGCCGTCGGAGATCTTGTAGCCAACGACTCCCGAACAGCGTCCACCCTGATTCGCCTCGCCGCCCTCGAAGACAAGATCGACAACGTGGTACTCGTCGTAGAACCTGACGCCCGCCTTGATGCACTGCTGATAGAGCGTCTGCAGAATCATGTGGCCGGTGCGATCTGCGGCGTAGCAACTCCGACGCACTGGCCCCTCGCCGTAGTTGCGCGTATGTCCACCGAATCGGCGCTGATCGATCTTTCCATCTGGCGTGCGGTTAAACGGAAGCCCCATGCGCTCCAACTCAATCACGGCAGGGATAGCCTCGCGCGCGAGCACTTCGGCCGCGTCCTGGTCGGCGAGATAGTCGCCACCTTTGATGGTGTCGAACATGTGCCACTCCCAGTGGTCTTCCTCGACATTGCCGAGTGCCGCGCAGACACCACCCTGTGCCGCACCGGTGTGGGATCGAGTGGGGTAGAGCTTTGTCAGTACGGCGGTGGGGACTCCTTCGCGCGCGAGTTCAAGTGCGGCCCAGAGTCCGGCGCCACCTGCGCCAACCACGATCGCATCAACGTCAATGTGCGTGGCATCGGCGCGAAGACCGGCGCTCACGATAGTGGCAACGTCAGGACGACGTGGCTTCCAAGCGTGACCAAGGTTGCCGTCAGAATGTACAGAAGGCCGAGAACGACATCCTGGGCCCGCCCTTTGACGTAATCCTGCACCACAGTGCGCATTCCGAGGCAACTATGAGTCAACACGATGACGAGCATCGACCAGTCGACGAATCGAGCGGCGAGGGAGTTCCAGCGAACCTGCTTGATCCACTCAGCCGTCTGAACGCTTGAATCGTAGACAAAGTGGGTCACCGAATAGTGCGCAAGCGCGAGCACGAAGAGCGCAAGCGCCGTGTAGCGGGTCAGCAGCCAATAGGTGAGCTCGCGCCCTCGCCCCTCCGGACGCGGCTGGCGTGCGCGAGGTGCGCCGCTCACGTTGCCGACTCCCAGATTCGGCTCAAGATGATGTAGGCACCAGGAGTGCCGAGGGCGAAGAAGGTGATCCAGACGATGCGCCAGAGTTGGCGGTGGTAGGCCGTCAAGGCGGGCCAGAAATCCATGACCACGATGCGCGTTCCGTTGAGCGCGTGATACAGAAGGGCGGCCCCAAGAAGAACCTCGGCCACCTTGCCAGGGGCGCTTGCATAGAAGAGGTGCAGGGCATCGTAGAACTCTGGGTTGGCCCCTACCAGGAAGATGCTGACGACGTGAAGGGTCAGGAAGGCCGAGACGGCGATCCCCGAGATTCGGTGGAAGGCCCAGGCGAGCATCCCCTCACCCCCGCGATAGGCGATCGCCCCGCGGAGTCCGCGGCGAGGGGCTGGGAGTGTCGATCCGCGAGCCATGCCGCCTCCTCTGCGTCCACTCTCTCGGGGTGGGGTCACCCCTGTTCTGTGGTGCATCCTACCCGCGACGCCTAGCCCGTGCACGCGTATGCTGCGCAGAGTTAGTCAGCGGGAAGCGGCAGGAGGCACGAGTGAAGATCCATGAGGCGGAGGCACGAGAACTCCTAGCCCGCGCCGGTCTCCCGGTCCCTGACGCCGACGTTGCCACCACGGCCGCTGGTGCCCGCGCTATCGCCGAACGGCTCTTCGCCGCGGGCGTTCCTCAGGTCGTCATCAAGGCGCAGGTCCTGGTCGGCGGGAGAGGGAAAGCCGGCGGCGTCAAGCTCGCCGCAAGCGCGGCCGAGGCCGAAACAACGGCGGCCGCAATTCTTGCGCTCACGATCAAGGATCTCCCCGTGCGACGCGTCCTCGTTGCCCCTGCCGCCACCATCGTCCGCGAGATCTACCTCGCGGCGCTCATCGACCGCACCACGCGTGGCGTGCTCGTCATGGCGTCTGCCGCAGGCGGCATGGAGATCGAGGAGGTTGCCGCCAAGGATCCAGCGGCGATCGTTCGCGAGGTTGCTCATCCACACGGTGGGCTTCTTCCATTCCAAGCGCGACGTCTTGGCTTCGGCATCGGTCTGCGCGGCGAACTCCTCAAGCAGTTCTGTCTCATCGCTACAGGTCTCGTGAAGATCGCACGCGAGAGCGACGCCGACTTGGTTGAGGTGAATCCGCTCGCTGTTGTTCCCGCACCTGAGACGCCAGGCGGTGAACGACTGATCTGCCTTGACGCGAAGGTGACGCTCGACGATTCCGCCCTTGATCGTCACCCAGACCTTGCCGCCTGGCGTGATGCCGACAGCGAAGATCCCATTGATCGCGAGGCGCGCGAGCAGGGCATCTCCTACATCCGGCTCGATGGGAGCATCGGCTGCATGGTCAACGGCGCTGGACTCGCCATGACGACCCTTGACCTCGTTACCCGCGCTGGCGGCACGCCTGCAAACTTCCTCGACATCGGTGGCGGCGCTCGCGCAGACAAGGTTGCCGCAGCGATGCGCATCATCCTGGCGGACGCCGGAGTGAAGGCGATCCTCGTCAACATCTTTGGTGGCATCACCCGCGGCGACGAGGTTGCAAAGGGGCTCATCGAGGCGCGCGCACAGCAAGATCGCGTCGTGCCGATGGTCGTGCGCATCGTCGGCACCAATGCCGCCGAGGCCGCCGTACTCCTTCGCGAAGGTGGATTTGAAACTGCGACAAGCCTCGACGAGGCGGCGGAAAAGGCTGTAGCGCTCGCAGCAGCGGGAGGTGGCAAGTGAGCATCCTCGTCGATCAGCACACGCGACTCGTGGTGCAGGGCCTCACCGGACGAGAGGGTGGGTTCCATGCCGGTCAGATGGCCGCCTACGGCACCAAGATCGTTGCTGGCGTCACGCCGGGCCGCGGCGGCGAGTTCGGGCTCGACGGTACGGTGCCCGTCTTCGACACCGTGCGCGAAGCGGTCGAGAAGACCAACGCAAACACCAGCTGCATCTTCGTACCTGCTGCTGGCGCTGCCGACGCCATCGCCGAGGCCGCAGCCTCCGGCATCAAGACGATCTTCTGCATCACCGAAGGGATCCCAGTCCACGACATGGTCGGGGCACTTGCAGTCGTGCAGCAGCATGGCGCGCGACTGATTGGGCCGAACTGCCCCGGCGCAACAACGCCAGGCGTGGGTGGACTCGGCGCAAAGATCGGCATCATCCCCGCCTCGATTCACCTTCCTGGGGACGTTGGTGTGGTGAGCCGCTCTGGAACTCTCACCTACGAGGCGGTGCAGTCGATGACCGACGCTGGCATCGGTCAGTCCACCTGCCTCGGCATCGGCGGCGATCCGATTATCGGTACCACCTTCCGAGACGCCCTCGAACTCTTCGCCGCCGATCCAGCAACACGAGCGCTCGTGCTCATCGGCGAGATCGGCGGATCCGCCGAAGAGGAGGCGGCAGCCTGGGCGGGCGAACATCTGAAGCACCTGCCTCGAGTTGCATTCATTGCTGGACGTGCGGCACCCGAGGGACGCCGCATGGGCCACGCGGGGGCAATCGTCTCAGGCGCATCTGGACGTGCCGTCGACAAGATTGCCGCTCTGGAGGCTGCCGGGTTCAAGGTTGCTGGCTCGCCGACCGAACTCCCGCGCCTGCTCATCGAGGCGGGCTACACGAAGCGCTGAGGGCTAGCGAATCCGCAGCTCCCCTGGAGCGCCGAACCCGAGCTTCGTCCACGTGGGTCCTCCCGGCGCTTCAATCAACTCAATCAGCACACCGTTGCAGCTCTTCGGATGCAGGAAGGCGACTGGTCCCTCTACGCCGGCGACCGCCTCTGTGTTGATCAGCTGAACACCCACCGCGCCGAGTGCAGTGAGCTCTGCCGCGATGTCGGGTACTTCAAGACAGAGGTGATGGAAGCCCTCCCCTTTCGACGCGAGGAATCGTGCGACTCCGCTCGTCTCGTTCGTGGGCGAGACGAGCTCGATCTTCGAGTCGCCTGCAGTGAGAAACGCAATGCGCACCTCTTGAGAGGGCACCTCGGCGACTTGTTCGAGTGCCAGCCCGAGCACGCGCGTATGGAAGTCAATCGACGCTTCAATGTCGCGCACCACTGAGGCAACGTGGTGGATGCGGCCGCGGACGGGGAGACTCATAGGACCATCGCCTCGCGATGCTCACCCCAGACGCCGCGCAGTGCAGCGCTGATCTCGCCGACCGTGCAGCCAGCCTTCACGGCGGAAAGGATCGACGGCATCATGTTGGCACTCCCCTTCGCGGTGGCGATCACCTCGGCAATCGCAGCGGCAGCGGCAACGTTGTCGCGCGCGGCACGGAACGCCCGTAGTTCGGCGACCTGCTCCTGTTCGCGCGCCGGATCGATGCGGGCGATGGCTGGCGTCTCGACCTCTTCGTCGACAAATCGATTGACCCCGACGATCACGCGCTCGCCGCTCTCAACCTCCCGCTGGTAGGCGTATGCCGAGTCCTGGATAGCGCGCTGCGGGAAGCCCGCGGCGACTGCGGCGACCATGCCACCGAGTCGGTCCACCTCAGCGATCAGGGCGAGGGCATCGCGCTCAACCCGATCGGTGAGCGCCTCCACGGCGTAGCTGCCGCCAAGCGGATCCACCGTCCCTGCGACGCCAGCCTCGTGGGCGAGCAACTGCTGGGTGCGCAACGCAAGTCTGGCCGAGGCCTCAGTCGGAAGGGCGAGCGCCTCATCCTTGCCATTCACATGAAGGCTCTGCGCTCCACCAAGCACTGCCGCGAGAGCCTGATATGCAGCGCGCACCACATTGTTGTCGATTGACTGGGCCGTAAGGGTCGAGCCGGCGGTCTGCACGTGGAAGCGACAGAGGAGCGATTTCTCGCTTTTGGCACCGTAACGATCGCGCATGATGCGCGCCCAGATGCGACGTGCTGCACGGAACTTTGCCACCTCTTCCAGGATGTCGGTCCACGCCGCGAAGAAGAAGGATAGCCGCGGCGCAATGGCGTCAACCTCGAGGCCACGTGCAATCGCTGCGTCGACATAGGCGATGGCGTTCGCGAAGGTGAAGGCGAGCTCCTGCGCGGCGGTCGCCCCCGCCTCGCGCATGTGATAGCCAGAGATGCTGATCGTGTTCCACTTCGGCAACTCTTTCGCGCACCACTCGAAGACGTCGGTGATCAGCCGGAGCGATGGCTCAGGGGGGAAGATATACGTGCCGCGAGCGATGTACTCCTTGAGCAGATCGTTCTGGGTCGTCCCCGAGAGTTCTCCGCGCGCCACACCTTGTCGTTCGGCCACCGCCACGTAGAGTGCTAGCAGGATCGGCGCGGTGGAGTTGATGGTCATGGAGGTCGAGACCTTGTCGAGTGGGATCCCGCGGAAGAGCGTCTCCATGTCGGCGATGGAGTCGATTGCTACGCCGACACGACCGACCTCGCCCTCCGCCTCTGCGGCGTCGGAGTCGTATCCCATCTGGGTTGGCAGATCAAAGGCAACCGACAGTCCGGTTTGACCCTGCTCAAGCAGGTACCGATAGCGCTCGTTGGATTCGCGCGCCGTTGAGAAGCCGGCGTACTGACGCATGGTCCAGAGACGCCCGCGGTACATCGTTTCTTGCACGCCGCGCGTGTACGGGAATGCTCCTGCGTCGCCGATCTCGCTGGCCGCGTCGCGAGATGGGTTTGGGCCATATCGTGTTTCAAGGGGTGCGCCTGAGGCGGTGGTATCGCGCGCCGCGTCGCGCGCCTGCTCCTTACCCACGCTCACCTCCCTGCTGCCCAGAT
>CAINNT010000025.1 GCA_903851225.1 uncultured Chloroflexota bacterium | reverse complement strand
CCCACTCCGCCGATTCATTATCGCGTCGCTCCTCTGGCTTCTTGCAGGCTCGGGGGCGATCTACTTGGTAGACAAAGATCTCGCGTCTCGTGCACTCGTGCTCTTTGCGGCGGTAATCATCGGAGGTCTCTCGGTCACGATGCGGGCGTTGAGGCGACCGACGCTCTCGCAGCAGGCCGCGCCGCGCACAGAGCTCCCTCGACTCAGTGGCGAGGCCGAGCAGGCGCTCGCACGGGGTGAGCCGATCGCAATCTCGATCGAACGGCTCGAGCGCGCTCTTCCCCGCCCGACCGTGATCATGGAGGGCGGAACCATCTGGATCTATCCGAGTGCGCTGAGTCCTGCGGAGCGTCTGCTCAAGCGAATTGTCGACGTCTTCTTCGCTACCGCTCTTCTCATCGGTCTCGCTCCGCTGATTCTGATCGTTGCAGTAGCCGTGCTGGTGAAGGATGGGAGACCGATCTTCTATTCGGACAGGCGGGCAGGATTGTTCGGTCGCCCCATCACGATCCGAAAGTTTCGAACGATGAGAGTCGGAGCCGATCGAGAACGGGAGGCGCTCTGGTCGCAGAGCGAAACCAGCGGACCGGCGTTCAAGATCGCGGCAGATCCCCGTGTGACGCCGCTCGGTCGTTTCTTGCGCCGATTCAGCCTCGACGAACTACCGCAGCTCTTCGATGTGCTTCGCGGAAGGCTCAGCCTCGTCGGACCGCGCCCTGCGGGACTCGACGAACTCGCACGATACGAAGATCGTCACCGACTCCGTTTGACGGTGCGGCCGGGCGTCACCGGACTCTGGCAGGTTCGCAGGCGACTCGACGATGATTTCGAACAGCGGATCAACGACGATCTTGAGTATATCCAGAGATGGTCTGTTGCATTCGACCTCGAGGTGATCCTGCGCACGGTACGCGTCGTCCTCGCTGGACGCGGTGTGTAGTGGCCAGCATCTTCGTTGCGATCAACGATCTCGTCGTCTACGGTGCGGCAATCACACGACCGACTGGCATCCAGCGGGTTGCAGAGGGACTCGGTTCGGCCTTGGCCGGGAGCGTCGGTGCCCGGACCGTCGTGGTGTCCGAATCCGGCTTGAGGGCCGCGAACCTTCCGTCCGCCACCAAGCGCTCGCCACTCGCGCGCCTCTCCGAGCCTGCACTGAGGGTGCTTGCGCGGACTCCGCGCAGGGTGCAGGAGTCGGTGCGAACCGTCGCGCGGAGGGTGCTCGGCCGAGCGGCGAGTCGGCAGGGCGGCGATCCGATCGCTCCAAACGCCGGCGATTGGATCCTGGTTGTCGGCGCGCCATGGATTGCGCCGGGCATGGCATCGGCCGTCGCAGCCCTTCGTCGATCGCACGGTCTCCGTGTCGCGCTGCTGGTCCACGATCTACTTCCTGCGACCTCTCCGCAGTGGTTCGCCGACGCGCAGGGCGCTGCTGCGAAGCGAGACGTGGAGTCGCTCATTGCCTGTGCGGAGGTCATCTTCACGGTTTCAAGCGAGGTTCGAGACGAGCTTTTTCAGCGCTACGGCAGGTCCGCCGAGTTGCTCCCTCCGGCAGATCCGATCTTGGATCATTCGCAATCTTTTCCGTCAACTCTGCGGACGGACGATCTAGAGCGAACCATCCTATCTGTGGGCACTTTGCATCCGCGAAAGAACCTCGTTGCACTTGTCCGCATATGGGACCGGTGGTGTGCCAGCGAGGTTGCACGCGGTTCACTCGCCGACAAGATCCCGATGCTTGTCTTGGCCGGTCGCCGACATCCGCAAGACGGCGACCTCTATCGCGCGCTACGGGAGCACCCTCACGCTGCTCGCAGGATCCGATTCGTTCACGACGCCGACGATCGAGAGTTAGCCCGCCTCTATCGCCAGTGTCGCTTCCTTGTGATGCCTTCGCTTGCGGAAGGTTGGGGCCTCCCGATCCGAGAGGCGCTCCTTGCGGGCCGGCCGGCGATCGCATCCGATGCCGTGCCGGCCGCAAGCGGGTCGCCCTTTGTGCATGTGGTTCCGGCAGGCGATGAGCGCGCACTCGAGGAGGTCATTCGCTCCTGGTGGGAGGGCGACGAACCTGAGCGGATCAGCGAGGAGATTGCCGAACGTTTCCAGCCGCGCACGTGGGACCAGGTCGCAGAGCAGCTCGTGCGCTCGCTCAAGTCTGCTGAAGCGCGGCCCGAATCTCCTCCTCGATGAGTTCCCAGGGGCGTCGATCCAGTCGCTGAAACAGCTGTCCGGTGCGCAGTGCGTACCACGGTGTGTTGTGCTGCCCCCAATAACCACGGTGCTTCACCAGCCGCATCGGCAGTCCGACCAGACGCACCCCTTCGCGCTTCCACGCGAGCTCTCTGATCCGATCTTGACTCGTCCCCTTCGGATCGCTCACGCCTGCCGCACGCGCGATCTCTCCACTCCACCTGGCGATCGCGTCGTGATCCCTCTGGCCATAACCACCCTCGCGCTCGGCGCCGTCGAGTGAGAAGGCGGCGATGTATGTCTTCAACAGGCTGCTGCTGACTTCGTGTGCCCTTCGGTCGATCAGCAAGGTCTGGTGTTCAAGACTTCCGTCACGGTGCTGTGGCGCTGCTCCGATGACAAAACCAGCGTGCGTCATCTGCCGGGACGCGTAGAGAAGGGCCGAGACCCCTGCGGGTGACAATTCGACATCATCCTCGACGCAGAGCGCGATCGCGACCGACGAATCAGAGAACACCCTGTCAAGGGTCTGCGTCAGGTGGGACGGTAGCGAGCGGTTGACGCTGCTCTGCCAGATCTGTGCAGCCGGCAGCAGCTCCCGGACCACCTCGACGACGTCGTGGACACGCTCGCCATCGCCTCGCGCGCGCTTCGGTCCATCAACCGCGACCACCAGCTGCGGAGACTCCAATGAAGCATCGCGGTATCGGAGGTATTCGAGCGAGCGACCAAGGGAGACCAGTGTGTTGCGGGTCTTGTCGGGGCGGTTGTAGGCGAAGACGACGATCGTGACGTCGGACCGAGAGATCAAGCGTCGCCTCGTCCGACACCGCAGTAGGTCAGGCCCGCCGCGCGCATCTCACCGGGATCGAAGAGATTCCTGCCGTCTACCACCAACGGAGT
>CAINNT010000024.1 GCA_903851225.1 uncultured Chloroflexota bacterium | reverse complement strand
GCAATCCAACTATCGGTGAGCGCGAAGTGGTGCGGCGTCACATCACAGGTGAGCGGTAGCCCCTCACCCTGTGCCGCACGTACCGCCGCGAGTGCCGCCGCCGTTGAAAGGTGCGTCAGGTGAAGTCGGACGTTCGGCGTGCCACGAGCAACATCACGAAGCACGGCGATGGCGCTCTCCACTGCGCGCAGCTCTCCCGCCCCCGGCCAGGGACGCAACCCAAGCTGCGAGGCAACGAGTCCATCGGCCGCCTCGCCTCCAGTCGTGAGCGTCGGATCTTCGCAATGCTCGATCAGTGGTATCCCTGCGGCTGCTGCGGCGAGCAGGGCGTCGCGGAAGATCGCGCGATCGGCGATCGGGCTCCCGTCGTCTGAGATGGCGACGGCACCAGCCTTGACCAGCGCTGCAACGTCACTCACCTGCGTGCCGGCGCGACCAACCGTGGCGGCGGCGATGGGAAGGAGTCGCACGCCATGGCACTCGCCCGCGATCATCCCTTGAAGTGTGTCCACGTTGTCGGCGGCTGGCTCCGTATTGGGCATAAGAGCCACGGTGCCGTACCCACCGTGTGCAGCGGCACGTGTGCCGCTCTCGACATCCTCCGAGGCGCTCGCGCCAGGTTGCCGGAAGTGCGCATGGAGATCGACCAGCGCCGGCAGGAGTGCAACTGTTGGATCGCTTACGCCAGGGTTCGCACCGGCAGCCCAGCAGGCGCGTGCCGTAGCTTCACCATCGCGCCAGGTCACCGACACGATTTGACCTGCGACAACGCTGACATCGGCGACGCCCGCGAGCCCCGCAACGGGATCAAGGACCCAGTGCTCAGCGAAATCCTGGGTCAGCAGATCCGTCATGCGCGCGCCTCGTTCACCACCTGCTGCAGTACGGCCATGCGCATCGGGATCCCCGCACGCACCTGTTCAAGTACGAGGCTGCGTGGCCCGTCGGCAACGTCTGGGTCGATCTCGACTCCTTCGTTCATGGGCCCCGGGTGCAGCACGAGTGCGCGTGGCGCAAGCGCCGCAAGCCGCGCCTCAGTTAGCCCCCACGCCGCACGATACGCCTCAAGCGAATCAAGCTCACCTGGCGTGAGGCGTTCGCGTTGAATGCGCAACGCCATCACCGCATCGGCGTCGCTCAACGCCTCATCGATGGTGCGCACCAATTGCACACGTCCTGGCGCGCCACGGAACGATGCTGCGTGTTCGGCGAATCCAGTGGTGAGTGACGCGGGGCCGGTGAGCAGGACGGTGGCGCCTGCCGTGGTGAGCGAATGCAGGTTGGAGCGCACCACGCGGCTGTGGAGAAGGTCGCCGACGATGGCGATGCGACGGCCGGCAAGGGATCCGCCGCTGTCACCGAGGTGCCGAGAGAGCACAGAGAGGTCAAGAAGTGCCTGCGTCGGGTGCGCATGCCACCCGTCGCCCGCGTTGACGATGCTCCCGCCAAAGTGGCGTGCCGCGAGCCAGGGTGCACCAGCACGCTCGTGACGCAGCACGATCACGTGGGTGCGCAGCGCCTCAAGGGTGCGAACGGTATCAATCAGCGACTCCCCCTTCCCGACCGATGAGGTGGCGACGTTGAAGGTGGTGACGCGCGCACCGAGTGCCGCGGCTGCCGCTTCGAACGAGATGCGTGTACGCGTCGACGGCTCGTAGAAGAGGGTAGTGACACCGACACCGCGGAGGGCCCCACTCCCACCTGCACGAGAGTCGAGCAACCGCTGCATTTCTCCGGCACTGGCTAGGAGCTGTTGGAGTGAACTCCAGTCATAGCCGGCGACATCCAGCAGATGGCGGCGGCTGCGATCCTCTGTTGGCGCGACCCGGGCGACCATCGACAGCGCTCGGCGTGCCGACTCAGCCCTTCGCCTTGGCGGCGGCTTCGTTCGCGGCAAGGTGCTCGGCGAGCAGCTCGACCTTGACGAGATCTTCGCCGTCAATCTCCTTCACACAGACCCGCACGACCTCTTCGCTGGTCGTTGGGATGTTCTTGCCAACGTGATCAGCGCGAATCGGCAACTCGCGGTGGCCGCGATCGATGAGGGCGACGAGACGGATCGCCTTGGGTCGACCGTAATCGATGAGTGCGTCGAGGCCGGCACGAATCGTGCGGCCGGTATACAGCACGTCGTCGACGAGGACGACCGTTTTGCCAGTGATGTCGCCAGGGATCGAGGTGCCGCGGTGCACAGGGGCAACGGCGATCGTCGAGAGGTCGTCTCGATAGAAGCTGATGTCGAGCGTGCCTGACTCTACGGTGACGCCCTCATGCTCCTTGATCGCGTCGACGATGACCTTGGCGAGCGGGACGCCGCGGCGCTGAATGCCGACGACGACCAGACCTTCGGTCCCCTCTTTCTCGATGATTTCATGGGAGATGCGGGTCAGCGCCCTGCGGATCTCCTCGGCGTTCATCACCTGTCGTGCCATGGCTCACTCCTTTGCCCCGCCGGCCGATCTCTGCCGACCACGTTGCGGGTGCTGCGGAACGATAGCAGGGCGGCTAGGCCAGAGCGCGGCGGAGTTCCGCAACCGCCGCCTCAGGGGAGATCGGCACCACGGGGATGCCAGAGGCGAGTTCGAGGCCGCCAATCGGCCGCAGCCGCGGGTGCAGCTCCCAGTGCCAGTGGTAGGTGCCGTCGACCCGCTCCCGCAGCGGCGCGGTATGCAGCATCAGGTTGTACGGCGGCATGCCGATCGCCCGCAGCGCCCGAACGGCGGTCTGCAGGGTGCTTGCGAACCCGTTGATAGTCGCCGCGTCGGTATCGGCGAAGTCGGCGCCGTGTCCATTCGGAATGATCCAGGTCTCAAACGCAGAACGGCTGGCAAACGGGGCGACCACCAAGCCGAACGGATCTCGATGGAGCATGCGACGACCGCCATGCGACTCGTCGGCGATCAGGTGGCAGTAGGCACAGCCGCCCGCACGAATGGAGAGTCGCGCGGCACCACCGATCTCCTCGGCGAGTCGGTGTGGCACCTGCGGCAGGTCATAGGCGTCGAAGCAGAGGTGATCGGTCATCGCGCCGGCTTGACCCCCTGCGTTGCGCACATATTGGATGTACGCGGTGGCACCAAGATCTCGCGCGCTGCGCAGGTGGTCCCGGATCGCCATCAGAAACGCGGAGACCATGGCCACCGGCACCTCGTCAAGTTCGCCGTGCTCACCTCCGGGTGCAATCAACGTCGACCAAGAGCCAGCACGATCCACATCGCTCAACGTCAGAAATCCAGATTCGCCTGCGGCCGAATCCATGCGTGTGCCAACCGAATGGAAGGCACCTTGGCGCAGCACCCGTCGCGTTACGGCTGCCGCATCGGCGTGCGTGCAGTTGGTGCAGCCTTCCTCACGAGCGCCTGGAGTACGAGCCTCATTAAACCGCTGTGGCTCGAACTCGCGGTCAACGACCGTCGCCGACCACCAGCCGGTGATCTCATCGCGACGAAGCTCCCAGATCCCACCGCTCATCGTGAACCCCCTGCAGTTGCAGGAACTGCACTGCTCATAGGTACGCTAGCGGTCGTGCCGTACGTAGCGAGTTCGCGTCCATACGCCGCGGCAACGAAGTCCGCCACGTTCTGGAGATCAGGTTCCGCAGCTCCGATCGCATCGCGCTCGCCGCGTGCCGTGGCCGCCCAATCTCGCTCTAACGCAATCGACGTTGAGACGACGCCCGCATGTCCGCACGGATTAATCAGGTCGAATGGCGCAAGATCGCGGCCAACGTTGAGTGCGAGGCCGTGACAGGCAACGCCACGTTCCACGCGCACGCCAACCGCACCGATCTTGCGCTCCCCAACCCAGCAGCCCGGCGCCCCATCTCGTCGCTCCGCCGCAATGCCGAACGCTGCACACGCGGCGATCAGCGCCCCCTCGAGCGCACGGATGTGTGCTCGAAGCGTGATGCCGTTCTGGCGCAGCGCCACAATCGGATACATCACCAGATGCCCCGGGCCGTGGTACGTCACCTCGCCACCCCGCTCCACGTGGCGCACGGCGATGCCGCGCGCGGCGTAGTCGGGCTCCGAGAGCAGCAGATGGCTAGGGTCAGCGTTGCGTCCGAGCGTCATGACGGGTTCGTGCTCCAGCGTCAGCAGGGTGTCGTGACCGCGGCCTTCGGCGCGCTCAGCCAACAGCGTTCGCTGCAGGGCGTGCGCCTCGTCGTAGCCGATTCTTCCGAGCCAGCGGTGCTCAAACTCCATACCCAGAGCGTAGCCTCCCGCGCACCACCTGCGCACTCGTCACCCCACATGGGTGACACCGCAGGTCGTCGAGCGAGAAATCGAGCGCTAGGTCCGCACAGCACCTCGACGTCGCAGGGCGGCGCCGGCGGCTGCGGTGAGCCCAGCCAAGATCACGAGCGCCGTCGTCCAGACCGATTCATCACGGTTCGTCTCAGGCAGCACGTACGTCGGCTCATCGAGGTAGGCGAACTCGTGGCCGATGTCGTCGCTGTACACCGTGGTGTACAGGCGACCGCCCACCGCAACGATATTCGTGTCGTAGCAATCACAATCGATGTACTGCCCGACTAGAGGGAATGGCACCCTCTGGGTAGTTGTGCCATCCGTGCGCCAGATCTCGGTGTTACCGGTGTCGTCGTATGCCTTGAAGTAGAGGTAGTCGCCGAGTGGAGTGAAGCTTTCAGGGTAAGAGCCCGAGACACTGTTGATGTCTTCAAAGAGCGTGGTGCCAGCCTCGGTGCCATCGGTGCGCCAGAGTTCAAAGTCAGAGGTGCCGTCATTGGCGCGGAAATAGAGATAGTCCCCTAGGCGAGTGAAGTAAATTGAATTTGAGCTGCCCGCGCCACTTCTGATGTCTTTGACGAGCGTGGTGCCAGCCTCGGTGCCATCGGTGCGCCAGAGTTCATAGCCAGAGGTGCCGTCGTCGGCCGTAAAATACAGGTAGTCGCCAAGCAGAGCAAAGTCGTAAGGGTCGGAACTTGCTGCGCCGCTTTTGATGTCTTTGACGAGCGTGGTGCCAGCCTCGGTGCCATTGGTGCGCCAGAGTTCATAGCCAGAGGTGCCGTCATTGGCTTGGAAGTAGACGTAATCTCCGAACTCGAAGTAATTCGATGGCCCAGATCCGTCTGTGCCATTCGCGATGTCTTTGACGAGCGTAGTGCCAGCCTCGGTGCCATCGGTGCGCCAGAGTTCTGTTCCATTCGCAGTGTCAACCGCGGTGAAGTAAATGTAGTCCCCAACAACGGTGAGGTAGGTCGGTGAAGAGGATTCACCCACACCACTCTTGATGTCTTTGACGAGCGTAGTGCCAGCCTCGGTGCCATCGGTGCGCCAGAGCTCAGAACCAGTCGTATCCTGAGTGGCGGAGAAATAGAGGTAGTCCCCTAATTGGACATAGTGAGCTGGGTAGGAACCGTCAGCCCCACCAGATCCCGCATTGATGTCTTTGACGAGCGTGGTGCCGGCCTCGGTGCCATCGGTACGCCAGAGTTCATAGCCTTGGCCGAAGATGTAGGCGGAGAAGTACAGATAATCGCCCATGGGGGCGAAATTTTCTGGGGAAGAGGCAGAGTCAGCGCTGCTGATGTTTTTGACCAGGGTGGTCGACGTGCCATTGGTGCGCCAGAGCTCATAACTGTAGGTGTCGTTGTAGCCTTGGAAGTAGAGATACCCGTTGACGGCAATGCTGTCAGAAAGATCCATCGCGTAGGAATCGTCTGAACCTGGATTGATCAAGTCAACCACCGTTATGGTGGGCGGCGTGGTGGCTCGAACCGGCATTGCGGCAACGAGCAGAAGGGCAAGCGCGGCGGCGAGGGCACGGGTGACGGGCATTGTGGCTCTCCTTATTACCATCCCGGCTCCCAAGCGGCTGGCAGCACCTACCACGGACCCTTGGCGGGGGTTCGGCAGGTTGATACCACAGGGCGTGAAGCCGCACAAGAGCAGTGCATGCATGCTGAGGTCCCGCCCTACTGCATACGCTATCCTCACCCCCCACGCGGGAGTAGCTCAGTTGGTAGAGCGTCTGCTTCCCAAGCAGAAGGTCGCGAGTTCGAACCTCGTCTCCCGCTCCAGCCCCTACACTCTCGCCATGGCGAAAGACGGCAAGAAGCCCCTCAAGAACGCATCGCTCGACACCCTGGCGGTTCACGCCGGTGAGAGCGCTGACCCTACGACTCGCGCTCACAATCTGCCGATCTATCAGACGGCGACCTTCACCTTCGAGACGGCCGATGATAAAGAGTCGGCGGTTGACGGAGCGCTCGCGTGGGAGCCGAACAAGTATTTCTACACGCGCACCAACAACCCCACCACCGCTGCGCTCGAAGAGAAGCTCGCTGCACTTGAGGGTGCCGAGAGCGCGATCGCTTCGGCCTCGGGGATGTCGGCGATTGCCGCTGGGCTCCTCGCCCACCTGAAGTCAGGTGACCACCTGATCGTTGCCGACGACCTCTTCATCATCAGCCAGATCCTCTTCGCCGAAGATTTCCCATCGCGCGGCATCGAGGTGTCGTCGGTGCCGATTACCGATCTCGCCGCAGTCCAGGCGGCGATGAAGCCAAACACCAAGATCATCTTCTGCGAGGGGCTCTCGAACCCATGGATGCGCATCACCGACATCCCTGCAGTCGCCAAGATCGCGCACGCAGCTGGAGCACTCCTCGTCGTCGACAACACCTTCTTGAGTCCGGTGCTGTTCCGCCCACTCGAGCATGGTGCCGACCTGGTGCTGCAGACCACCACGAAGTGGGTCTCGGGCCACGGCGATGCGCTCGGCGGCATTGCCGCTGGCTCCAAGGTGCTCGTGGATCCAATTCGTCGGCAGACCGACCTCCTTGGCGGCGCGGCCTCGCCATTTAACTCCTGGTTGATCGCGCGCGGCGCACG
>CAINNT010000023.1 GCA_903851225.1 uncultured Chloroflexota bacterium | reverse complement strand
GCGCCACGCCCACGCGATGACGCACGTTGCGCTCGCGCGCCGCATCGCGCATCGCCAGCACCACATCGATGTCGGCAACGGCTGGGAACTCCATCGGCAAGTAGTGGCTGCTCGTGCCCTCGTCGCGAATCGCGCCGCTGATCACGGCGAGGTCGCCCGTCTGCATGCCAGGCTGCATGCCCCCCGACGTCCCGACGCGAATGAAGGTGTCAGCACCAATCGCGTGCAACTCTTCGGCAGCGATCGCCGTGGAGGGGCAGCCAATCCCAGTGGAGGTGCAGGCCACCGGCACTCCATCGAGCTCACCGACCCAGGTGGTGTATTCACGCTTCTGCGCCACGAACCGCGGATTGTCGAACCGACGTGCGATCAGCTCAACGCGACCAGGGTCACCTGGCAGCAGCACATAGCGCCCCACGTCGCCCCTCTTCAGGCCGAGGTGGTGAACGGTGCCGTTGGGCTCGAAGATTGCCATTCGACTACGAGGTCACAAGGGCACGAATAGCGACCACGAAGACACCGAAGAAGACGAGGAGTCCGAAGCCGAACATCAGCATTGCAACGATTGGAGCAAAGACGAGCGGGGTCGAGGCGGACTGCCCCCAGTTCTGCAGCCCATAGATAGTCAATCCGACCATCACAACGACGCCAAGGATCCCGATGAACAGGTCGAACGGCCCGCTCGGCACACGTCGGTACGAGGTCTTCTCTCCCTTTGAGCCGAAGGCACGCGATTCCAGACTGATCGCGAGTTGCTGCACTCGTTCAACCGCACCGGCCGCGACTGGCACAAAGGAGGGAACGATCGAGCCGAAGCCGGTCCCCTTCATTCCACGCGAGCGCTGCGCCGCGAGTACCAGTTGCACCTCACGCTGCAGCACCGGCACGAGCTGGAGCGTCATTGAGATCATGAAGTTGATGAGATACGGCACCCTCATGCGCGCCAACGAGGCAAACATGTCCGACGGATGGGTTGAGAGGATCAGGCCGAACGCAAGAATCTGGAATGAAGCGACGCGCAACATCAGCGAGAGTGCATGCGAGAGACCCTCCCCATAGATCTTGAGTGGACCGAAGTACATCTCCTGTGCGCAGGAGGCGCCGCACAAGACAGGCGACAGCCCTTGAATGACGATGATCGATGCCGTAATCGGTGTGAAGAGCACGAGCACTCGGAGGAGTGGCTTGATGATCTTGGCGCTGATCGCCACTGCAAGTCCGAAGATCAGCAGGCCGAACAGCGGAAGTGGCAGGTAGGTGGTGAAGCAGAAGATTCCGGCTGGGATCAGCCACGCGAACTTCGCGACTGGATCAAGGCGGTGCATCCACGATGTGCCGCGCACATGTGTCACTGAAACGCTCGGTCCGTACATCAGGCAGCCCCCTTCTCTTTCAGCTCTTTGGCAAGTTCGTCGACGCTCAGTGCAGCTGGCTTTCCCTTGCGGCTCTTCAGCTGAAGCGATATCTGCGTGACCTGCGGTGGCAGGATGTGGGTGCGAGTCATGACTTCAGTGTTGCCAAACACTTCACGCGCCGTTCCATCCGCGATCACCTTGGCATTCCACATCACGATCATGCGTTCGCTTACATCGGCGAGCAGGGGCATGTCATGCGACACGCAGATCACCGTCGAACCCTGCTTGGTCAGCCGATGGATCAGGTCGTTGATGACCTTGGTTGTTTGATGGTCTTGTCCCGTGGTCGGTTCGTCGAGCACGAAGACCTTTGGCCCCATGGTGAACACAGAGGCGATCCCAACCAACTTCCGAAGCGGGAAGCTCAGGCGGTACGGATGCATCTCGCCGTATTGCTTGATGTCGAAGAAGTCGAGGGCCTCCTCAACCCTGCGCTCTACCTCGTCGGGTGGCAGGCCCAGGTTCTTCGGACCGAAGGCGAGCTCTGCCCGCACGTTTGTGGCGAACAGCTGGTGATTCGGATTCTGGAAGACGTAGCCGACGGTGGCGGCCATCTGCTGCACCGTGTTGTTCGCGGTCTCCTTGCCGTCCACGACAATGCTCCCCGAAGTTGGCTTCAGGAGCCCGTTGAGCAGCTTCGTGAGCGTGGTCTTACCTGAACCGTTCTGGCCCACGATGCCAACAGATTGACCCTCTGGGATTTCGAGGCTGACACCGTCGAGCGCCAATACCGCGCCGTTGGCGTACACATAGCGTGCGTCCGTGACCTTGATCATGGGGGCGCTCATGCGCGAGACTCCAGCCACTCGATCGCCTCTCCGGTGGTTACCGGAAGGCCGGTTGCGCCAGAGGTTGAGAGTGCGAGTGCGAGCTCCGTCGCTTGAGGCACGCGAATGCCGATGTTGGCAAGCTCGGCTCCGCGTGAAAACACCTCACTCGGCGTGCCAATCATGAAGATCTTCCCCTCGTTCAAGACCACGATCCGATCGGCGTATGCGGCGAGCACCTCAGATTCGTGCTCGGCCACGATCACGGTGAGGCCCTCGTCACGATTCAACTTTCGAGCAAGCTCGAAGACCTCTTCCTTGCCAATCGGGTCGAGGTTGGAGGTCGGCTCGTCCATGAAGAGGATCTTCGGCTGCATCGCAAGTACCGAAGCAATGGCGAGGCGTTGCTGCTGCCCACCAGAGAGGCCCATTGGCGAGCGCTCCTCGAATCCTGCAAGCCCTACGGTTGCCAGGGCGGCGCTGACTCGCGGCGGCATCTCCGGGTTTGGCACACCGAGGTTCTCAAGTCCAAGCGCGACCTCTTCTGCTGCGCTCACCTGACTCATTTGAAACTCAGGATTGTCAAAGACGATCCCGACGGTTCGTGCCATCTCGCGCACAGGTGTGGTGGATGTATCAAGCCCTTCGACGGTTACCGAGCCTTCGTAGATTCCCATGGTGCTCTGCGGAACGATGCCATTGATGGAGAGGCCGAGTGTTGTCTTGCCCGCGCCGTTGAGACCCATGATGCCGAGGTATTCGCCGCGCTTAATCTCGAGATTGATGTTGCTAAGCGCCGGACGGTCACCGCTCGAGTAGGTGAAGCTCAGGTTCTCGATCTTGACGACGACATCTCCAGGCAACGGACCCTCCCTCTCTGCTCTGCCAATTGTACGAGGCAGCTAAGCAAGCGAACCGCCCGACCGCACCCTGCGGTGCGATCGGGCGGCAGTCGCGCACCGCTGCGCGACAGTTCGTTACTTCACTCCTTGGCTCGAATGACTGCCACGCCCGCGCCGAGCGTGAAGAGCCCCGCCAGCACATTCATTGCGGCAAGGGTTGGGAACGCCTGGTCAGGAGCATCGATCTTGATGCTGCTGACTGCGAACGGCAGGACGAGCATGAATACGCCCATTGCAAGGACGCCGACAGCCGCAGCCTCGCGAGGCCCAACCGTTGCGCCACCTGAATTCTTAGCCATGATGATCCTCCTTAAGCGGCAGCGCTGGCTTGCTGAATTGCGATCAGCAAGAAGGCGATACCAACGGCAAGACCGATGAAGACGTACTTGAGTACGCCGTTCTGGTCAGTCTTCGGAAGGCCAACGCCGGCCGTGAGGCCCGACGGAAGCGCCTGAAGAATTGCCAGGCCAACGAACGTTGCGATGAGCTTGTCAGCGAACGAGCCTGGAAGGCCGCCGATGAACGAAGCTTGAAGGGTGCCCAAGCCGGCAGCGCTAATGGCTGCGACGAGCGCATCCGACGAGTGCCCCGTGGCACCACCGAAGACGAACGTGATGATTGGGGCCGCCATTGCCTGCACGGCGACACCGCAAATCGCACCGACGGCGATGAGGCCGGGGAGCGACTTGCCGAGGCCGAAGCTGCGAATGCCGTAGCCCCAAACGAGGGCACCTACGACGTTGCAGAGGGCGAATGGAATGCCGACTGGGCCGTTCACCAACGAGCCCGCGGTATTCGTGATGATTCCGGTGAGGGCGCCCCACCATGGGCCGAGCGCGACCGCCACGACCATGGTTCCG
>CAINNT010000022.1 GCA_903851225.1 uncultured Chloroflexota bacterium | reverse complement strand
TTGCGTCTGCTGCGCCATCACCTCGGTCACCAACACGCTATACGGATCGGTGCGCTCGCGGATCTTCAACGGGCGGGCGGTTGCCGCATACCAGGCAAGCAAGGCACGGTTGACCTTGCGAACGAACTCCCGATCGAGTGGCTGCGCTGCCGCGCCCCGCGCGGCCTTCTTCATCGACGCTCGGGGATCGTCGGCGGAATGCGATTCTTCAGCGCCTCGCTGCGCAGGTCTCGCGCGAGCTCCGCCTGCTCGATCGCATCAGCAAGAGCGTGGTGATCGGCAACAAGATCGGTCGGGTACACCTGGCGCACGAACCGTTTCACCGTTTTCTTCCAGGTCAGGTTTTCGCCGCCGTGCAGCGTGTAGTACACGCTCTTCAGGTCCATCGCCGACATGCCGAACGGATTCTTCACGCCGGCTTCGGCAAACGCCATGGTCAGCCACATCCAATCGAATGGCGTGTTGAAGCCAACAAAGAGCGGGCTCGACTCAGGTGCCGTCTCCTCGGCGGTGGCGCGAACCCAAAGCGCAAACTGTCGCACCCCTTCAAGTCGGTCAATGCCGTTTGCCTCGAGGTGCGCCCGAGAGAGCCGGTGCACGCGCTCCTCTTTGCGCCCCCACGGCTTCGTCGGATCCGGCTGCAGCTCCACGTAAAAGCTCTTCTTCGGATCGTCAACGAGGCATGCGCCGATGCTGATCAGGCTCCCATCGAGTGGAGTCTGGCCGGAGCACTCCACGTCAACGCTGAACCAGAGCTCCTGCGGGAGCCCCTCTTCAAACGGAGGTGGCGTTGGACCGTCGTGCTGCATCTGGTGCAGCCTACGGCATCAGCCCGAACTAGACCGCGCTACTCGCTCCGCACCATGATGTGCTTCGCCACGGTGTAGTCCTCGAGGGCATACATCGACTGATCTTTGCCATAACCCGACTGTTTGAAGCCTCCATGTGGCATCTCGCTCGCCAGCGTGAAGTGATCGTTCACCCAGACGGTGCCGAACTGCAGCGCCTTGCTCACCTTGAAGGCTCGTGCGATATCGGCCGTCCAAAGCGATGAGGCGAGACCGAACTGGCAGTCGTTCGCCCACTCCAAGATCTGATCGGCGCTCTTGGCGCGCTGCACCGAGACGACCGGCCCGAAGACCTCGTCTTGCACGATCTCAGAGCTCTGCGCTGGTCCGGCGATGATCGTCGGGCGGTAGTAGTGACCCTTCCCCGCGACGTTCTTGCCACCAAGAACAATCTCGGCCTTCTTGCCAGCGCGCTGCACGAAGCCGTCGACCCGTGTGCGTTGCGCGGCACTAATCAGTGGCCCCATCTCAGTTGCCTTATCACTCGTTGGGCCGACCTTGATCGTCTTTACCTGCTTGATGAGGGCGTCAACAAGGCGTTCGTAGATCTTTGGCCCCGCGATGATGCGGCACGCTGCGGTGCAGTCCTGCCCCGCATTCCAGAAGCTCGCCGCACGCATCGTGCTCGCGACAAGTTCCACATCAGCGTCGTCAAAGACAAGTACTGGAGCCTTGCCACCAAGCTCGAGGTGGAGGCGCTTCACCGTCGGCGCGCCCGCCGCAGCGATGCGCTTCCCCGTCGCCGTGTCGCCTGTCACCGAAACCATCGCGACGCCAGGGTGTTGTGCCAGGTAGGCACCTGCTTCATCACCGGTCCCAGTAATGACATTCAATACGCCCGCTGGGAGGAACTCTTGCGCGAGTGCGCCGAGCATGAGCGCCGTGATCGGTGTTCGCGCAGACGGCTTCAAGACAACCGTGTTTCCGGTGACGAGTGCCGGACCAATCTTCCAGCCAGCCATCAGGAGCGGATAGTTCCACGGAGCGATCGAGGCCACGACGCCGACTGGGTCGCGACGGATCATGCTTGTGCGCCCAGGAAGATATTCAGCTACAGCCTTCCCTTCCATGTTGCGCCCGGCGCCAGCGAAGTAGCGAAGATTGTCGACAACCGCGTCGACCTCGAGGCCAACGGCGCTGATCGGCTTCCCTGCGTTCTCGGACTCAGCCTTCACGAATCGGCGCTTCGACGATTCGAGGGCGTCAGCGAGTTTCAACAGCGCGAGCGCACGCTCGCCGGGAGTGGTGGCACTCCATGCTGGAAAGGCCGCCGCGGCCGCAGCCACAGCTGCATCGACATCGGCGCGACCACTCTGCGGGACGCTGCCGAGCACTTCACGGGTTGATGGGTCCTCAACGGAGATCGTCTTTCCCGACTTCGCCGCAACAGACTTGCCGTTGATGATCTGCTTCCACGAGCGCATTGCACCCCTCCTACTGCTTTGCCCCGGCGGGGCTCATGCTGAGCCTACCGTCGCCGCCCCCTTCGCGGGGCCCCCTGTCGCGTAGGCCGCCCCTGGCGAAGCGAAGCGGTGCGCGCTACCCTCACGGCATGGCTCACCAGTTCGTCGTCCAACTTGCGCATAAGCCTGGGGCGCTTGCCGCGCTCTGCCGCGAGCTTGAGCGCCAAGGGGTCGACCTCAAGGCGATCGGCGGCGGCGGGATCGGTGAGGTTGGCCACGTCATCTTGAAGACTGCCGACGACGTCAAGACGCGCGCGGTGCTCGAGTCCGGCGCCTACACGTTCATCGAAAGCGAATCGGTGCTCGCCGAGGTTGACGATCAGCCGGGCGGCATGCTGTCGGTACTTGATCGACTCGCCGCCGCAGGTGTGAATGTCTACGGACACCTGTTCATGGGGCGATGGGGCGAGCGCGCAACGTTTGCATTCGTGGTCGATGATCCTGCCAAGGCACGCGCCGCCCTCGGGCAGGAGTACTGAACCACTTTAGCGTCGCCCGATTCGCAACAACATCTCATCGACGGCGGCCTGATACGCAAGGGTCGCAAACGGGTGGTGATTGAACCCCTTCAGCGATAGGTACTCGATGTTGCCGAGCCCTGCCAGCGGTCGCGTCCACTCTGGTCGCACCAGCGCGTCGCCATCACCTTGCGTCACCAGAGTTGGCACCGGGAATGTGCCGCCCGCAGCAACTACGGCGCGCGCCGCCTTCTGGGCACGGAAGCCCTCATCGCCAAGGCGCGTCGTTACCGCGTAGAGGTAGCCTGGGGCTTCTGGATCAAGATTTTCAAGGCGTTGTCCCTCGCTCGTGTCGGCACCGATCCCGGTAGGAATGCGCAGCATCGGCAGAACCCGCGAAAGGATCGGCGCGACGATGCGCTTCCAGGTGGCGATGTTTGCCTCAAGAGCTGGAGCAGAGAGAACGAGATAGTCGGGTGCTGCAAGTCTGGCGGCAACTGCGCCGAAGGCGATGAGGCCACCGAGGCTATGGGCGACAACCACGACCCGTAGCCCGGTGCGCTGCAGCTCGCTCACCTGCTCCGCAAGATCGAGGTGGAAGCGGCGGAACTCCTTCACGTACCCACGCGGGCCCCCAGAGCGCCCATGGCCCCGCAGATCCCAGGTTGTTGTGCGCCATCCGGCCGCAGCGAAGGCACGTGCCGCTTGGATGTAGCGACTGGAGTTCTCCCCGATCCCGTGCCCGAGGAGGAGCTCGCCGATCGGCGCGCCGGCAGGCTCATAGACGCGTCGGAAGAGCGTCACCCCGTCGCTCGCCGTGAAGGGGGCTAGGCTCTCCTGCTCCGTGCTCATGCGTGCGATCCTACACTTACAGGAGAGGCGCGCAGCGCCCGTATCGGAGGCGGCAATGAGCAACGCAAAGAAGACACGCACGGAGCGCGATTCGTTCGGCGAGATCGAGGTTCCGGCCGATCAGCACTGGGGCGCCCAGACCGCCCGCTCCCTGCACTTCTTCGCCATTGGCAGCGACCGCATGCCCCTTGAGGTGATTTATGCCCTCGCCACCATCAAGGGCGCCGCGGCGAGCGTCAACGCCGACCTCGGCCTCCTCCCCGCCGACAAGGCGAAGCTCATCGTTGAGGCTGCGCACCTTGTGGCGAGCGGCGGTGCCGACAGCGAGTTCCCGCTCTCCACGTGGCAGACCGGCTCTGGCACGCAGAGCAACATGAACGTGAACGAGGTGATCGCCTC
>CAINNT010000021.1 GCA_903851225.1 uncultured Chloroflexota bacterium | reverse complement strand
CGTTGCCCGCGACCTCGGTCTGCAGGGCAAGGTCAAGTTGGTGGAGCCCGAGGCGCGCAACTTCGCGCCGCACCCAGCCAACGGCACCGCGATCACCTTGTGGCGCGACGCCAAGCGCACCGCCGCTGAGCTCGCCACCCGAGTCAACGGGGAAAAGACGGCCGCCGGCTACCTGAAGCTCGACGGACGATTGCGCCGCGTGGGTGCCTACTTTGAGAAGGTGCTCGACGGCATACCGCCGGATCTCGACGGCGGCAAGTCGGTTGCCGAACTGCTCGCCGGCTTCGCCTTCCGCGCGCCGTTTAGCAGCCTTGAAGAGGGTGACGGTCGAGAGATCCTGCGCATGCTGCCAATGTCGGCGGCCGACCTCGTCAACGAATACATCAACGACGACCACCTCGAGGCGCTGATCGCCTGGCGTGGCTCGCGCTACAACGCCACCGGTCCGATCTCACCCGGCACCGGCGCTTCGTTGCTCTTCGACAACATTACCGGCGACGGTGCCGACGGCGGCGCATCCGGCGAGACGGTGGTTGCGATTGGCGGCCCTGGCGCGCTCATCAGCGCGATCGCCGATGCGGCGCGCGGCTTCGGTGCCGAGATTCGCACCGGCGCACAGGTAACTGCCATCACCGAGCGCGATGGTCGCGTGACGGGCGTGGCACTGGCGAGTGGCGAAGAGATCATTGCGCCGTACGTGCTCTCGACGCTGGATCCAAAGAGCACGCTGCTCAACCTGCTCGGCGTTGAGGCCACAGGCCCAGAGCTGCGTCGTCGCCTGCGCGCCACCCGGAGCACCGGCGTCACCGCCAAGCTCAACATCCTGCTCGATCGGTTGCCGAGCTTCCCGAGCGCTGGATCTGCCGCAGAACAAGAGGTGCGCCTGCGCGGCCGCATCACCATCCTCAGCGACATCTTGGGCATCGAGCGTGCGTTCGATTCGAGCAAGTACGGCGAGATGAGCGACGTGCCGGTCGTCGAGGCGATGATCCCAACGCTGATCGACCCGAGCCTCACCAACGGCAAGCGGCACCTGCTGAGCGCGGTGGTGCAGTACGCGCCCGTTGACCTGAAGGGTGGTTGGACCGCCGATGCACGCAAGACACTCGCCGACCGCGCAGTTGCAGTGCTGGAATCGGTCGCTCCAGGGATCAGCGGCCACATCGTTGCGCGCCAGCTCATCACGCCAGCCGACCTACAGAACGATTGGGGTGCGACCGGCGGCCACGCCATGCACGTAAACGAGGGCTTTGACCAGTTTGCCCAGTGGCGCCCGCTCTACGGCATTGGCCGCTACGGGACGCCGATCGACGGACTCTTCCTTTCGGGTGCGGGCACCGCGCCGGGCGGCGGAGTTACTGGCGCCCCAGGGGCGAATGCCGCCGAGAAGCTGATCCGCCACCTTCGCCGATCCGCCGAATAGCACGCCCTCGGCACCGCTGCTGCGTGCGATACGGCGCGCGCACGCAATACCGCGCATCTGTGCGAGAGTACGACGATGGAACGAACCATAACGCCGCAGCTTGTTGAGGACCAAACCGACGGGGGGCTCCCGCCAGAACCGTTCCCCATGACGAACTGGCGCAACGACACGCGCCACGAACCGAAGCAGGAGCGCTCCATCGCCACCCGGCGCCTGATCTTGGATGCAGCGCGCACATTAGCCGACGAGAAGGGCATCAACGGCGTCACCATGCAGCTCGTCTCCAAACGTGCGGGAATTGCCAGTGGCACCGCCTATCAGTTCTTCGATGATCTTGAGTGCATCTATCGCGACATTTACGAAGACTGGTACCGCAACTGGTGGAGCGTCATCCTGATGCATACCAGCGAGTACTGGGATCGGCGGTGGGAGCATCTCCTGCACGAACTCATCAAGGGGAGCTGCACTTTCTTGTTGAAAAGTTCCGATGCGTGGACCGTCATTCGACACGTGGATGCAACAGCTGAAGGGAAGATTGCCGCGCCACAGATGTTGAAGGCGCAGATCAAGCGCTCAGTTGATTGCTGGACTCCGTACCTCACGTCACTGGGGCTCTCCGCAGGAGAGATCCAGCAGATCGCACGTGGGAACACGTACACGGCGCGTGGACACCATATCTTCACCGCCCTGGCGCAGGACTCCGTGCACGATGTGATCGAGGGATCGTTCGAGGCCCAGCGCGCTCTGGTTCGCGAGTTTCTACGAAGGCACAACGCCCTGTAATCGGCTTTCACTTCAAAAGCGAGCGCTCCTCACAATGCACGCACGCTGCTGAAGCGAACGCGAACCTCACTCAACTAATACGTGAGCGGTCATCGCGATGTGTCAGAGTATCGGCATGCCTGCTAAAACGCGACTCGCCAAGGGGAAGATCGTCAGCGCTCCAAACGACGCCCTGACGACGGTGCCGTTCCCTCTCACCACGTGGGCTGGCGGGCGTCGGCGCTCTCCGAGCCAGGCTCGTTCCCTACGAACGCGCGGCCTGATCCTTGCTGCGGCGAAGGAGCTGGCCAACAGCAAGGGCGTAGGCAGCGTGACGATGCAGATGGTTGCCGCCAAGGCAAAGATCGCCGCAGGCACGGCGTATCAATTCTTCGATGACCGTGATGCGATCTTCTTCGACCTGTATGAGTCATGGGCGGGAGCGTGGTGGTCGAGTGTGGTGCTCTCAACCTCGCGCCCGTGGACCGCGGCGACCTGGGCTGAAGAGCTTGACGCCGTAGTCGAGACCGGGTGCAAGTTTCACCTCAAGCACAAGGAGATGTGGGAGGTGATCCGCTACGTGGAGTCAACCAAGGTTGGTCGAGAAGCCATGCGGCTGCTCTTCGAAGCAAATGTTGATCGCGTGATTCAGTGGGCCTCGCCGTACCTCAAGACCGCCGGCATGAGCCCGACCGACATCCGCAGCCTCTGTGCCTCCATCGTTCGCACCTCGCGAGGACACCACATGTATTGGCCAATTGATGCCGCATCGTTGCGAGAGATCATCCGTGGCTCACAAGAGGCGCAGCGCGCCATCGTCGAGGCAAAGCTGCGCTCGGTGGGGAAGAAGAGTTCGGTGAGCAGTACCCTCTTGCGCTCGAAGAGCGTCTAGCGACTTCGTCGCGCCGCCAGGAAGAGCAACACCCCAACTACCGCGAGCGCCGCTCGCTCCGCCGCCCCAGCTCCTCCACCGAGGAAGTACCCCGCGAATCCTGCGCCGTAGAGCAACACGGTGTCGACGATCAGCCGCTTCGGGTGTGCGAGTCGTGAGCCCACGAAGAGCAAGCTCCCGGCCGCCAAGATGGCAAAGGTTGGATGCAGCCGTCCGGCAACAGTCGCCACCCGCCAGCCGGGATCAGTGGGAAAGATCACGAGGCCAACGATGCCGATGACGGCAAGGATCAGCGCTCGCCTCACACCGCTGCGTTCTCTGATCCCCCACGTGCGCCCGAGAAGGAGCACGGTAACGACCAAGATGGCTCCGACACCAAGATGAAAGAGCCAGGCTGCGCTTCCAAGAGCATGTTCAGAGGCCGCATAGATCCGCGCGTCGAGCGTCTGATCGAGCAGGTCACAACCGAGGATTGCCGCCGCACCAAAGAGCACCAGCCGTTCGGCGGCTCTGCCGTGCACAAGTCGTTGAATCACAGTACCCCCGTGCCAATCATCACACCACCCGCCACAAGGCTCCATCCCACAATCAAACGCAGTCGCTCGCTGCTCATGGTAGCGAGGAGCCGCCGACCAAGGAGTGCGCCAACGGCGGCGCCGATCGTTGCAGCGGTGATGGCGTTGCGAATGGCAGCGTCAGCAAGGATGCTCGAGATGCTGCCAGCCGTGCCATACACAACAAGTCGGGTGAGGTCGATGGCGATAGCGGCCAGTGCACCAGTGGCGGCGAAGCCGAGTGGGGTGAGCCCGGCGCGAATGAGCACAGTGCTGCGGATCGCCCCCTGGTTTCCCGAGAGTCCACCAAAGAAGCCGGAGGCGAGCGCTCCAACGCGGATGCCAACGCGGCTCAGGCCAACCTGCTGATCCCCGCGGCGCAACTCATAGAGCGACAGCAGCGCGATGGTGACGCCAACGACCACCTTCACCGCAGTGACGGACTTGGTCACCCCAAAGAGCGGATAGGTGATGATCACCGGGAGTGCCCCGAGCAGTTCGAGGATGAGGGCACCAGCAATGCCACCGAAGATAGCCAATGGGACGAATTGCAGGGCGATCTCGCGATTGATATGCGCTCGAAAGATGACAAGACGGATGGCGCTGGCAATCAGGTGCACCAAGGCAACGGCGGCGATCGCCAGTGGGAGTGGGAAGAGCACGGCGAACGCCGGTACGAGCACGGTGTTGAGCCCAAAGCCCGAAACGATCGTGACCGCTGAGGCGATGACGCCGAGCAGGGCGAGAAGAGGGAGTTCCACAATCGCATCGTAGCCCGAAGGCGGCATAATCGCCCCATGAACCTGGCACCACCAACAGACGTGTTCAAGCGCACGCTCCCCTCGCGCTGGGCGGCAATCGACTTCGAGACGACTGGACTCTGGTTCCGTGACCCCTCGACCGGCGTGATCGAGGCGGCCGCGGTGATCTACGAGGGCGCCCGCGAGGTGAGCTCCTGGTCGACGCTGGTCTTCCCAGAGACTGTCCTCTCGGATTTCATCATCGATCTCACCAAGATCACTCCAGAGATGATCGACGTGGCGGGGGTTGATCGCGGCGT
>CAINNT010000020.1 GCA_903851225.1 uncultured Chloroflexota bacterium | reverse complement strand
GCGGCGCGCGCCGCCTGGCGATCGCTGAAGTCGATCCCATCCATGTCGCCGGGCGCGAGTCCCGCCGCCCAGCCGCGTGCGGTGCGCTTCCCGTCGGCTGCGTAGCGGTCAGCCACCATCAGGTCGAAGGCTTGCACGCTCGCCTCGAGCTCGCTGTATCGGCCCGGCGGCAACATGGTCGACGCGGTGCCGCGCTGTTGCAGTTCGCACACGTGCCAGTCCTGGCGATTCGTCATATCCCAGAAGCCATGCGCATCGGAGAAGTCGTAGTCGGGGAGTTTCATGGTGTCAGGGTGCAGATACCAGTCGCAGACTACGCGCGATCGACCTGGGCTCAGTGGTTCAATCATGTGCACCATCAGGTAGTCGGGGTGCAGCGAAAGGAGCAGGTTCGGCCACACGGCGAAGTACTGGATGCGCTTCGCGTCGGTCTCGGTCATGCCTTTGAGCCACGGGCGCGCATGTAGACCCTTGTCGAGGCCCATGGTGAGCGCCTCGCCGACAAGTGGCTGCCAGCCACCCTTCCACCAGCCGCGCGCCGGAATGTCTTCGCCAAGGTCGTACGGCGTGAGGGCATTCAGCTGCGGATGCACCCCAGGGCAGTGGTAGCACTCGGAGTAGTTCTCCACGAGGATCTTCCAATTCGCGGCTACGTCATACGTCTCGCGCTTGGCGAGTCGCAGCGGCGCAAAGTCAAAGCGGGCGAACACCTCGACGAGGTCGTCAAGGTAGGTGAGAAGCGGCTCGGCTTCGGTGTCAAGGGTGAGGAAGACAAAGCCTTGCCATGTCTCGCAGCGGAGCGGCACCAGGTCGTAGTCAGCAGGATCAAAGCGCTTCAGATCTTCGGTGTGCTTCGCCTTCAGCAGCTTGCCGTCGGGGCCGTAGACCCAGGCGTGATACGGGCAGACGATCTTCTTCGCTTCGCCGCAGTCGGGCTTGCCGTCAGCCGGACCCTCGATGAGTGTCGCGCCACGGTGTCGGCAGGCGTTGATGAAGGCGTGCAGCTTGTTGTCCTCGCCGCGCGAGATGATCACCTGCTCGCCGGCGAACACCAGGAGTCGGTACGAGCCGACGTTTGGCGTCTCCTCTTCGCGGCCGACGCAGCGCCACTCGTGGCGGAAGATCTCCTGCGACTCCCATTCGAAGATCGCCGGGTCATGGAATACCTGCGGCGGGAACATGTCTGCCTCGTCAAACGGGCGACGTACCGCCGCAATGGCGGCCGGGTCGAGCGGGGCGGGGCGCTTCGCAATGATCATGCCGCTATGGTGCCACGACGTCGCGCTACTTGAGCGGGGCGTTGAGGCGGTAGAGATCCCCGGCGGGCCCAGTAACTTCGACGTTGAGGTCTCCGTCACGATTCAGGACTGCCCGCCCGCGGCTGCCATCCGATCCGGTCAGGACAAGCTCCCCATAGGCGCGAATGGTGGTGCCACGGAGGGAGGGGGCGAGCTCTGTGGTGATGGTGCCGCGCGCCTCCCCCCACCACGCTGCGAGCCCAGCACGGTGGCCGGAGTCGTCAATGGCAAACGAGAAGTTCGATGGCGCCGCCATGCCGAGTCCACGGAGTCCGACGGTGGTGCCAAGAATTCGCTCACTGCCACGGAATTGGCCGATATCGGGCAGGTTCACATCAACCTCGGCCGCAATGCTCCGACCGTCCCCCACACTGCGGGCGGTGATGAGCGCACCCGTCTGGCGGTCGCGCTCTTCTGCCTGCCGTTCGCCGGTGAAGTCAGGTTGACGGTACCCCTTGCCGTATGTCGTAGCGGCCGCAACCGCGTAGTAGGCGAAACAGGCGAGTGCTGCAGCATATTCGGGGCCGCCTTGCCGCTTCACCGCCAAGAGGTCGCGTAACGGCAGCAAGATGCGGCTCTTTGCCGCACGACGTGCGAGGTATTGCAGAAACGATGTTCCGTGGGTTTCGTATGCCGCACGCTGATCACCCGACGGGGTGAAGGCCGGTCTCCGTAGCTGTTCGTCGAGTCGTAACACCATACCCACATCGTAGACCGAACAGGAGGGTTCGCGGCTACACTCCTTCGCATGCCTGACCGTCGAATAACAAAAGCGGCAACCTTTGACCTTGCCGTTGCAGCAGCCTTGTGGGGCGGGATGTACGTCGTCTCGGCAGAAACGTTTGCCGCAGTGCCCCCGGCAACACTAAGTCTGATCCGAATCGTCATCGGCGTGGTGATCCTTGTCGCGGTCGCCGCGGCACGAGGCGAATCTCTCGGCTGGAGCTTGGCCCCGAAGCGACCAATGCTCCTGGCGGGGGCAGCGGTTGCCGCGTCGATGCTCTTGCAATTTGGTGGCACGGCGCTGACCTCAGCAGTCGAAGGTTCCGTGGTCACCATGGCAACTCCAGTCTTCGTGCTGATCTTTGGACGCCTCATCGAGGGTGTTGCTGTGCCGCGACAGGCGTGGGGGGGCATTGCGCTCGCCACCGCGGGTGTCGCGGCACTCGGACTTCGCTCGGCCAACCTAAGCACCGGCGGTGAATCCGAGGATGAACTTGCACGGCTGATTGGTGTCGTCATGCTGATTGGGGCTGGTGCATCCTGGGCCCTCTTCTCCAGCTTTGGGCGACCGGTTGTGTCGGCTGTTGGCGCCCGAACGGCGGTGACGCTGTGCGCGCTCGTTTCCATCCCGTTCCTCGCTCCGTTCGCGGCCGCTGAGGTGACGCTCGTCGGCATCGACCTTGCCGCTGCCTCCGCCCCGGTCACGCTCCTGGCGATTGCGTACCTAGGCATTGGCGCGACAGCGATCGGCTGGAGCAGTTGGTATCGCGGCTACGTGGCAGCACCACCCCGACTCGCCGCTGGCGTCCTCTTCCTCCAACCGCTTGTCGCCGCGGCACTCGGCGTCAGTGTGTTGAACGAGGCCATTGATGCCGGTCTCGCTTTCGGAGCACTCCTCTTGCTGGGCGGCGTGGCACTGATCTCGTTTGAGTCCTCGAGCGGCACAAAGCCACTCCGCGTGCGATCGTAGGGGGAATGGACGACCTTCGACGTTATCGCGCAACCCCACCGCCAGTCACGGGCATTGCGGCGATCACAACCGCTGATGACGGCGAGGTTCGCAACCCAGATCCATCAGACCGCGCCGCGTGGCGTGAGTGGGTCTCGGCATCGAAGACGCGCAATTGGCTGCGGCGCGATCCACTCCTCGACTGGCTTGAGGTGCACGGCACCAGCAAGGGATTTGCCAAAGATGCCGGTGCAGATGCGGATCCGCCGAGCCCCTACGATTTGCGCGAGTTGCTCTTTGCGCAGGGGAATCGATTCGAAGAGCGGATCTTCGAGATTCTGGAGCCGAAGGTGTCGTCACACCGCAAGATTTCCGATGGCTGGCAGGCGACTCGGACCCTAGCCGCTGCGGAGGAAACCTTTGCCGCGATGCGCGAAGGGGTCGAGCTGATCGAGCAGGCTGTGGTGCGCAATCCGGAAGATCGCACCTATGGCGCTATTGACCTGTTGGTGCGCAGCGATGCACTGGAGCGACTGATTCCCGGAGTGATTGATCCGAGTGAGGCGTCAATCTCCGCGCCCGCCCTGGCTCCAGAGGGTGGCGACGCACCACCGTGGCACTATGTGGTGGTTGATGTGAAGTTCTCGACGCTTGATCTCTCGGTGAGCGGATTCGCTGGCAGCTCGCATCGGCACTATGCCGGCCAGGTCCTTGTGTACACCGCCGCGATCGCTCGGCTGCAGGGGTACTGCCCGGCTGATGCCTTCCTCCTCGGTCGCACCTGGATGAGCAGCAAGGGGCGGGGGAGTGGCGCACTGGAACGGCTGGCTCGTGTGCCGGTGGAGCGCGAGAGCACCCGTGACGACGAAGTTCCACTGGCTGTTGAGGTGGGCCGAGCCGTGGAGTGGATCCGCACCGTACGTCGCGACGGCGCGACCTGGGATGCGCTGCCACGACCCACGCGCACCGAGCTCTATCCGAACATGAACGCCGATCAGGATCAGCCGTGGAGCGAGGCGAAGCGCAAGATCGCCCGTGAGATCGGCGAGCTCACCTACCTTCCGGGGGTTGGCCCTGACCTGCGCGATGCGGCGCTCGCCGCCGGCATCAAGCGTCGCGACGAGCCAGGCCTCAGCCCAGATCGACTTGGGGTTACCGGTGATGCGCGACCGCGCCGACTCGCCGCCGTGCTCGCCGCCAATTACGTGCCCGCCACTGCCGAGGCCAACGCCAAGGTTCTCCCGCATCGAATTGAACTTCGTGACGACGCGCATTGGCGAACGCCAGCCCGCATCGAGTTCCACGTCGATTTTGAGAACTCGGGGAACCTGAACGATGATTTCACCAAGCTGCCAAGCGTTGGCGGCGCATCGTGCATCTTCCAGATCGGCTGCCTGGTTACTGTTGATGGCCGTGAACCAACCGCCAACGAGATTGCCGCAGCAACCGCCGCTGGTGCCAGCGTGGGGGAACGCCTCTTTACCCCACGTACCGAAGACGCATCCTGGTTCCCTGCCTTTGGGCAGTGGAGCGGAGATCGCCTGAACGCCACTTCGGAGCGCGCGGTGCTCGACGCCTGGGTCGCCTTCATGGACGCATGGCGACGTGCACTCGATCTTGCCTGGGGTTCCACTCGCATCGTGCACTGGTCACCGGCAGAGCGAAACCTGCTCTTCACCGCCGCCGACTCGGCCGCTGGCCGCCACCCAACCTGGTCGCTCCCCGATGAGATCGGCTGGTTCGATGCGTTTGACGAGCTTGTCTACAAGGTGCCCGTAAGCGTGCGCGGCGCGTATGGCTTCGGCCTCAAGGACATTGCCAAGGCGATGCGCGCCGAGGGGCTCATCGACGTTTCATGGGGTGATGGCCCAGCCGACGGCATGGGCGCGATGGCCGCGGCCTACACCGCCGATGCGCTCGCTGCGATCGAAGGGAAGCGGCTCGCTGACTACGACTACTTCCGCGCCGGCGCCGAATACAACGCCGCCGACTGCCGCTCGATGTCGCTCGTGCTGGGGTGGCTGCGCGCCAATCGCTGACGCGCAGCCTCACCGATCAGAGCGGTGGCGAGATCAGCACCTCGTAGATCTCCGTGGTCGGGCCGGCGTGCCAGTCGTTCCAGAGAAGCCAACCAAGGCTGTCTGTACCCCAGCCGTCATCGCCGTCGCCGTCGACCGGCACGCTGGAAATAGACCCGGAAGTACCCGCCGCATCAAAGACTAATGCGCACCCATCCACATAGAGGCCGACGTGGCAGTCCATTGTGGATGCGTAGGTTGCCGCCGACGCTACCTCGTTGAAGCTCACTTTGTACTGTTGCGTCACATCGGAATCCCAACCACCGCCGTTGTAGGTAGTGACCACAAATTGTGCGCCGTGCGTGTTCGCGTAGTCCCACGCCGCCCATTGACCAATAGATATACCGATTGCGCTGCTTCCCGCCGGCGCGTAGATCTGACAGTCTGCTGAATCCAAGGTCAATAGCGTACCTGCGCCAAGCTCCCACCAGTTCAGGGCGTCAACGTAGAAACATCCTGGCACGCCATCGGCATAACCGCTCGTGACCAGTCCGTAGTCAGCCACAACGATGGTCTGGTCGGCTACCCCGTTGACATCAGCATCAAAGGCGATGTCAATCTCGTTCATCGCGATATTCCACGTTTGATCCCATGAGGTGATGACGAGGTCAAGCCATCCTTCACCCGATGGCACCGAAGCCCAGTTATCACCTATTCGTGCGTTGTATCCGACGTTCTTGATGTCGGCACCATTGCCAACCCGTTCTCGGCCGTCTCGACCGAGCCAGACATATGGAATTACAGAAACTGCAAGCGCGGTCCCATCAGCCTCTTGGGCGTCGTTCGTCCCCGAGGTGATCGAGCCGCTGAGCGTTCCGGCGGCCTCGCTGAAGCTGAAACGTTCGGTGTGTCGCAGGAAGCCGATCACCGGCAGTCGAAGCGTCGGCTTGCCGGATGCGGTTGCGGTGACTACGACGTTGAGCGCGCCACTCAGTTCCGAGATCAGGCCATCGGTCGGGTCGAGGTTGTATTGCGGCGCGAAGCGCTTCTGTCCTGCAGCGCTGGCCGTGAGGCGCAGGGTGAGAGTCTTCGAGGCACCGGCTCCGATCGTGACAGTGCTGCTGCTGGTTAGTGCTGTCGAGCCGTTGTACACCTTGAGGGTGACCCCGTACGGGATCGCGAACCCCGTTGCCGCGGCAACAGCGAACTTGTAACCCGCGGAGGTTGTGCCCTTGTTTGTGACCTTGAAGGTGAGGTTGCGTGTCAGAGTCGCGCTCGCATCGCCGTAGACCATGCCGTAGCTGAGCGTGGCATTCGGTCCGGCGTCGATCGTCACCTTTGCCTTCACGGCGTTCAAGGCGTTCACCCGTCCGGCACCGACAGAACGGAGCGGGATCTCGCTCCCTACCGACTTTGCGGTGTTGATCAGTGCCGACTTGATCAGGCTCGGCGTCCAGGTCGGATTTGCCTGACGCACCAGTGCGGCGACCCCGGCAACAACTGGTGTCGCCATCGAGGTTCCGCTGAACCAGGCGACGCCGTCGCCGCTCCCCGATGCGGCCG
>CAINNT010000019.1 GCA_903851225.1 uncultured Chloroflexota bacterium | reverse complement strand
GGTTCCAACATGATGCGACAGGCGGTTCCACTCTTGCAGCCACACGCACCGGTGGTGGGCACCGGGGTCGAAGGTCGCGCCGCACGCGACTCCGGCCAGGTGGTCATCGCACGCCGACCAGGCGTGGTCACATCTGTCGCGGCCGACCTCATCGTTGTCGAGCCCGATGGCGCCGCCAGCAAGAAGGACATCGACCACTACCCACTCCTGAAGTTCGTGCGCTCGAACCAGGGGACCTGTTTGAACCACCGCCCAGCGGTGGCGGTTGGTGATCGAGTGAAGCCAGGTCAGGTGATCGCCGACTCAATGTCCACGGAAGGGGGCGAGCTCGCCCTCGGCCAGAACATCGTTGTTGCCTACATGTCGTGGGAGGGGGCGAACTACGAGGACGCAATCATCATCAGCGAGCGCCTGGTGCGCGAAGACGTCTTCACCTCCATTCACATCGAGAAGCACGAGATCGAGGCACGCGACACGAAGCTCGGGCCTGAGGAGATCACACGTGACATCGCCAATGTCCCCGAGGAGCTCCTCGCGAACCTCGACGAGCGCGGCATCATCAACGTTGGCGCTGAGGTGCGCCCTGGCGACATCCTTGTCGGCAAGATCACGCCGAAGGGTGAGACCGAGGTCACGGCCGAGGAGCGCCTGCTCCGCGCCATCTTCGGTGAGAAGGCCCGCGAAGTAAAGGACTCCTCATTGCGCTTGCCGCACGGCGAGCGCGGCACCGTTGTCGAAGTGCGCGAGTTCCATCGCGACGAGGTTGACCTCGCCCCAGGTGTGAACCAGTTGGTGCGCGTCTCGATCGCGCAGAAGCGCAAGATCTCGGTCGGCGACAAGATGGCTGGCCGACACGGCAACAAGGGCGTTGTATCGCGCATCCTGCCGGTGGAGGACATGCCATACCTCCCAGATGGCACCCCAGTTGACATCATCCTTAACCCACTCGGCGTACCGAGCCGCATGAACATCGGGCAGCTCCTCGAGACGCACCTTGGCTGGGCGCTCGCAAAGCAGAACCTGAAGGGTGCAACGCCAGTCTTCGACGGCGCCACCGAAGAGAACATCATCGCCGAGCTCGAAGCCGCTGGCCTCCCAGCCGACGGCAAGATCACGTTGCGCGACGGCAAGAGCGGCAAGGAGTTCGATCGTCCGATTACGGTCGGCGTCACCTACATGCTCAAGCTGCACCACCTTGTCGAAGACAAGATCCATGCGCGTTCAACCGGCCCATACAGCTTGATCACGCAGCAGCCACTCGGCGGCAAGGCACAGTTCGGCGGCCAGCGATTCGGCGAAATGGAAGTCTGGGCACTCCAGGCGTACGGCGCCGCAAACATTCTCCAGGAGATCCTCACGGTGAAGTCCGACGACGTTGTCGGTCGCGTGCAGGCATACGAGGCGATCGTCAAGGGCGAGCGAATTCAGGCTCCAGGCGTACCTGAGTCGTTCAAGGTGCTCGTGAAGGAGCTCCAGAGCCTCGGCATCAGCGTTGACATCTTGAATCAAGACGATGAGGCCATTGAGTTGCTCGAGGATCCGGCTGGTTATGCCACGCCGAACCTTGGGATCAACCTCTCTGGCTTCGAAGACAATTGAGCGCGGCGTAGGGGCGAGGAGAAACCATGCTTGAAGTAAACAATTTCGATTCGATCCGCGTAGCGCTGGCAAGTCCTGAGCAGATTCGCGGTTGGTCAAAGGGCGAGGTGACGAAGCCTGAGACGATCAACTACCGCACGCTCAAGCCAGAGAAGGATGGCCTCTTCGACGAGCGCATCTTCGGGCCAACGCGCGACTGGGAGTGCTATTGCGGTAAGTACAAGCGCATTCGCTACAAGGGCATCATCTGCGACAAGTGCGGCGTCGAAGTCACGCGAAGCAAGGTTCGCCGCGAGCGAATGGGCCACATCCAATTGGCGAGCCCGGTCTCGCACATCTGGTACTTCAAGGGGACCCCGAGCCGCTTGGCCACCCTCCTCGAGATCTCACCACGCAACCTTGAGAAGGTGCTCTACTTCGCGCAGTACATCGTCACGAGTGTCGATGAGGACGCCCGCAAGGAGGCGCTCAAGGGGCTCGATGATGAGTTGGCCGGGCGTGGCGGTGGCGCCACAGCCGAAGAGGAGAGCGAGATCAATGCGCGGTTGAAGCGCCAGCTCACCGAGTTGGAGCGCGAGGTTCGCGCGCGACTTGAGCAGGTGGAGTCGGACCGCGCCGAGCGCGCCCAGGCGATGGGCGAGGCCGCACAGGTGACCGAACGGGCCATCAATGACCTTGGTGAGGAGAAGGCCGACGGCGCCATCATCTTTGAGACCACCGCAGAGGTCATCGTTGCTGACGGCGCAATCGGCGGCAAGGAGGCGAAGGCGCGGCTGCGCGCCGTGCTTACCCAGGCCTCCATTGACGACGAGCAGAACTTCACCGCACTGAAGGAGTCGATCGCCAAAGAGGGGGAGCAGAAGAAGGCCGACCTGAAGGCGCTCGCCGAGGGCGAAGTTGGCGCACTGCGCGCCAACGCCAAGACGTCTGCACAGAGCCGCAAGGAGGAGATCGCCAAGGAGAAGAAGGCGCTCCTCAGCCTGAAGGCGTTCCAGCTGCTTCCAGAGATTGGGCGTGAGGACGAGCTCGATAGCTTCCGCACCCTTGACGCCAAATTCGGCAGCGAGCGCCCACGCGGCGCACGCATCTTCCGCGCTGGCATGGGTGCCGAGGCGATTCGAGAACTCATTGAGCGCATGGACCTTGATGCCGAAGCGAAGGAGCTCGCAGTAGAGGTCCGCAACACCGCGGGCATGCGCCGCAAGAAGGCGATCAAGCGACTCCGCCTCCTTGAGGCATTCCGGCGCTCCGGCGCGCGACCAGAGTGGATGATCATGTCGGCCCTCCCCGTGATCCCACCAGACCTGCGCCCGATGGTGCAGCTCGACGGCGGCCGCTTCGCCACCTCCGACCTGAACGACCTCTACCGTCGCGTGATCAACCGCAACAACCGGTTGAAGCGCCTGATTGAGCTCGGCGCTCCTGAGATCATCGTGCGCAACGAGAAGCGCATGCTCCAAGAGGCGGTCGACGCCCTCATCGACAACGGCCGACGTGGTCGGGCCATCTCAGGCACGGGCAACCACCGACTCAAGTCGCTCAGCGACATGCTCAAGGGGAAGCAGGGTCGATTCCGCCAGAACCTCCTCGGCAAGCGCGTCGACTACTCGGGCCGGTCGGTCATCGTGGTCGGCCCAGATCTGAAGCTCCACGAGTGCGGCATCCCGAAGAAGATGGCGCTCGAGCTCTTCAAGCCATTCGTCATGCGCCAGCTCGTTGAGCTCGGTCACGCGCACAACATCAAGAGCGCAAAGCGCCTCACCGAGCGCGCCACCGACGTGGTGTGGGAGGTGCTCGCCGACGTGATCAAGGATCACCCGGTGCTGCTCAACCGCGCCCCAACCCTGCACCGACTCGGCATCCAGGCATTCATGCCGGTGCTCGTCGAGGGTTCGGCAATCCGCATTCATCCGCTCGTTTGTACGGCGTTCAACGCCGACTTCGACGGCGACCAGATGGCGGTCCACGTGCCGCTCTCCGAGGCGGCGCAGCAGGAGGCACGCGAGCTGATGCTCTCGTCGAACAACCTCTTGTCGCCAGCGGACGGCACCCCAATCGTTTC
>CAINNT010000018.1 GCA_903851225.1 uncultured Chloroflexota bacterium | reverse complement strand
CTCAACAACAACTACTACGGTTCACGGTCATACGGCATCCTGACTGCCTCCCAGCAGTATTTCGGCAAAACACTTGACCAGCTCACCTTAGGCGAAGCGGCACTATTGGCGGCCATCCCTCAAGCGCCGAGCACCTACGATCTTCGTGAAAATTCGGTGGTTGGCGAAGATGGGGTGATTCGCGTTCCACTCGATTCCGCGGTCGCCAAGCGGCGGGGCGTTGTCCTCGACCTCTTGAAATCAGCCAGGGCCAATGGCATTCCTCAAGAGACCGCCACGATTACCGACGCGGAGATAGAGGCCGCCCGTACCGAAGAGATCGTCCTGATCCCCTCCCCGATTGTCGAGATGAGTGCGCCACACTTCGTAAACCGAGTACGGGACTTCCTTGTCGGCATCCTCTGCACCGAGACCGAAACGTGCCAGCAGCAGCTCGACACCGGGGGATACAAGGTCATCTCCTCGCTTGACTGGGAGATGCAGAAGGCCGCAGAGAAATGGGTCCTCGCAGTTCGTTCAACTCAAATCAAGGAGTACCAGACCTACTTGAAGAGCATTGGTGTCAAGACTACTGATTGGCTACGGACCATCCACGGACTCGAAATCAACAATGCAGCGGTTGCTACGCTCGACGCACGCACCGGCGACATCCTTGCGTATGCCGGCTCAGCGGACTACTACGGCGAGCCCGATGGCACCGTGTTCCAACCTGAATATGACGTCTTGAGCGGATATCGCCAGCCCGGAAGCTCAATCAAGCCCATCACGTATGCCTATGCGCTTCAGGACCGCGCTGTAACACCTGCAACCATCCTGATGGATGTCCCAGTGGACTTTGGTCAAGGCTGGACCCCCGCCAGCTCCGAAGGGAGCGAACATGGTCCAGTACGCATGCGCCAAGCGCTGCAGGGTTCGTTGAACGTGCCTGCCATCAAAGCAGTGATTCGCGCGGGGCAAGATCGCGTCTGGCGCCAGATGCGAGATAGCGGATTCAAGTTCCAGAACAACAACGAAAACGTTGCCGGCGCCTCTATTGCCATCGGCACCCTGGAGGTTCGCTACGTCGATCTTCTCTCCGCATATGGCGCGCTGGCAAACGAAGGCACCCGCGTAGATCGTCGGTACATCCTGCGCATCGAGGACCGAAATGGCGAGGTTATTTGGGAGGCACCATCCCCCGTTGAGAGTGCCACCCAGGCCTTTGCCGCCGATACGGCCGCGCTGATGACCGACATCATCGCTGGCAACACCGATCCTGCTGTCAATCGCCCATGGTCGAAGCGCAAGATCATTGCCAGCGGTGGCAAGCGCCGCCCCGCCGCCTTCAAGACAGGTACAACCGACCAAACCAAGGACCTCGCCGCCTTCGGCTATCTTGCTGCGCCATCAGATCCAACGGCACAACATCTCGTCACCGGCGTCTGGATGGGCAACTCAGACTCAACCCCCGCAACCGTCTATTCACTGGACTCGGCCGGCGGTCTCTGGCAGTCGTATTTCACCGAAATCTCCTCCAAGCTGCCGATCGCAAACTTTGCGAAACCTCAAGGACTCGAAAAGGTCACTATCGATGCGCATACGGGAGAGCTTCCGGGTTCGTGCACCACACTGACGACCGACGAGTATTTCTACCCAGGAACCGCCCCCACAACCTCGTGTAGCACCACGCGACTCCTCGCGATTGACAGCGCAACTGGGCTCCTCTGGGCGGATGGCTGCGCGGGCACACGGATCGAAGCGAACTATCTCGACCTCAGTTCGCTGGAGTCCCAGTGGCCAAAGTGGCAAGCGGCAAACCTGGAGTGGATTGAACGAGCCCGATTGGGCCCTGGGATCGTCGGCGGCGTTCGAGGCGGCAAGACCACCTACTTCTACGCGCCATTCTGGCAGCCCAATGGCGCAACCTGGGGTGGCACCATCGCCCCGACCCTATCGTGCCTCTCGGCGACGCCTAGCCCTACACCTACACCTTCACCGAGTGAGTCGCCCGTTTCGCCAACACCATAGTTCGACTAGAGCAGCGCGTACGTCACACCTTCGCGACCCGGCTCTTCAGGCACTCGCACTTCGCGCACCTCGGGAAGCTCACGCAGTTTTCGGCGAACGGCATCGCGCAGCGCCCCAGTTCCAACGCCGTGAATGATCTCAAGTTGCTCGCCTCCAGCGAGCAATACATCGTTGATTCGGGCTTCAAGCGCCAACAGCGCATCTTCAACGCGAGCGCCTCGCAAATCGAGCTTAGCAGCAGCCAACGGACCTACGGATCGACCTGCGGGTGCGGGCACCGAACTCGCTGCTTCGAGAACCTTGCTGATCTCCGCGATCGAGACGGTGCTCCGCATTCGTCCAAGTGCCACCGTGGCGCTCTCACCTTCGACCGATAGGAGCGTTCCGCGCGCCCCTGAGCGCAGCACCACGTCGTTACCCACGGCCGCCGATAGCGACACCGTCGAAAGATCTGACTGCACATCGTCCGCGTCCACTGGGTCTGAACGTAACTCGGTATCAACTGCATGTTGCAAGTCTGAAGCTATCGCGAGAACCCGCGGGGTGAGACTCCCCAATTCAAGGGCGGACCGCAGCTGCTCGACACGAAGCATGATCGACGCCGCAGCCTCCCGAGCCTCCGCGGTAGCCACATGCCGCGCCGTGACAGCCTCACGCTCAGCCGCCCGTCGAAACTCCACCGCTTGGGCAAGTGATTCGGCTGCACGCTCCTGTAACCCCTCGGCCACCTGCCGTGCCTCACGCGCCGAGCGCTCCGCATCGGCCGCCGCCGCCAATGCTGCATCAAGCGTGGCTCCCTGATCCGTGCGTCGCGCCTGCGCAGCGTCGAGCAGCGACTGTGGGAGACCGAGGCGAGCCGCTATCGCGAAGGCCTGCGAGCCTCCAGGCGTGCCTACTTCAAGACGATAGGTTGGAGCCAGGGTTGCGAGGTCAAATGCGACAGATCCGTTCACCACTCCCGGTGTGACATGCGCATACTGCTTCAACTCAGCATAGTGACTGGTGGCCAACACTCGACAGCCCCGTAGACGCAACTCATCGATGATCGCCGCGGCGAGGGCAGCCCCCTCCGCCGGATCGGTTCCCGCACCGGCTTCGTCGAGCAGCACGACATCGCCGGCAACGGCTCCGCGCAGGATTCTTTGAATCGAGGTGAGGTGACCCGAGAAGGTGCTGAGATTCTGGGCGATGGACTGATCATCGCCAATGTCGGCCCACACGTTGCTGGTCGGAGGCACTGTTGAGCCGAAGCCGCTCGGAATGGGTAAACCGGCATGATGCATCGCGGTGAGGAGACCGACCGCTTTGAGGGCAACTGTTTTTCCACCGGTGTTCGGACCAGTCACCACAAGCACGCGTTGCTCGCTGCCGAGATGCAGATTCATGGGTACGACCGGTGGCGTCAGCAACGGATGAGCGGCCTCGTTGAGGAGGAGGTTGTCGCTCGGTGAATTCTCCGCATAGAGCCACACTCGGTCACGTGCGACGTCCGACACTGCGCGGGCGAGATCGAAGAGGGCAAGGCGCTCACCGTTCGCACGGAGGGCTGAGGAGTTTTCGCCGACCAACCCCGAGAGCGAACTGAGGATCCGTGCCTCTTCTGACGCAACAGCCGCCTCCGCCTCTCGAACCGCATTCCCCAGCTCAACAACCTCGATCGGTTCGATCCACACCGTTTGCCCCGTTGCGCTTGCGTCGTGCACGATCCCTGGAACACGGGACTTCCACTCAGAGCGAACTGGGAGCACGTAGCGCCCATTTCGCACCGTGACGATTGGTTCCTGCAGATATGGGCTGTAGGTTTTGGCATGCGCCAGGGTTTCGAGTCGGGTCCGGAGGCGCTCGAGGCTCGTGCGGTGGAGCGCGCGCAGGCCACCTAGCGATGGTGACGCAGCATCCAGGATTGTTCCGTCAGGCGCAATCGCACGTTCGATTGCACTGCGCAAGGTTCGAAGCGGGGCAAATGCGGCGCCGAGCGCGCTCAGGGCAGGTCCTGAACCGGCTAACTCGCTCGAAAGTCGCTCCACAACTCGTAGGGTCTCGCTGATTGCGAAAAGCGCAGAGCCATCAAGCGTGCCCCCTTTGGCGCTGCGTTCTACCGCTGGCTCAAGGTCGCTTGCTCCGCCGATGTGAGGATCTCCCCCGTTTCGCCGCAGTTCCGCAATCTCACGGCCGAGGGCTCGCAGCGTTGGCAGGCTGCCTCCGCCACGTGTCGGGCGTAGGTTGGCTGCAAGGGTGCGCGACGGCGAAAATGCACAGGCAGCCACAAGGATGTCGAGAAGGGCAGCCCATTCAAGACGCGCTAACGATCGCTCGTCGTACGGCTGGTTCGCAGCGCCCGTCACGGAACGAGGAGTGTACGCAAGCCTTCTGGGAGGAGTCCGCCAACCAGTTGATCGGCAATCGGAAAGAGCAAGCTGCGAATGACGTCGGACGACTGTGCGTCAGTGATCGCCGTGGCAACATCGCTCAGCGGCGACGGCAGCGGGAACTGCACTGAAGCCGCAGCATCGAGCACAAAGATGGCTGCTGCAAGCACCACACTCCACTTCAGCACACCGAGTAGTGCGCCAAGCGCGGTGTCCACCGGTCCAAGGTAGATCGCGCGCAGTGAGGCCTGCAGCAGGCGGCCGATCACATAGGATGCGATCGCCAGAAGGATCCAGATTCCGCCGATGAAGATTCCGAGGCCAATCAGACGTGTATCCACGCCGGGGAGAAGCTGTGCGATGAAGGTTGTGATTGCTCCTTGCCCTTGGGCACTAATGACGAGCCCGAGTGCGAGTGCGATGAGCGAGACGGCGCTTCGCGCCGCCCCAGTACGTCCTCCGCTCCACGCCGCCAAGACGAGAACCGCAACGACGACCAGATCGACCAAGATGGTCAAGCTCATTGGGCTGCAACCCCGCGAATACGTGCGCCACAGGCGCGAAGCACAGCGATTTCAAAGTCGGCGAGCTCGGCCGAAATCGCCTCGTCATCAACTCCCGTCGCGGTTGGCTGGAAGGTGAATCGGATACCGGCCGAACGTTCACCTGGGGCCAGCGGCGCTCCGGCAAAGAGATCAAACAGCTCAATCTCGGTTGCGCGCACCACGGTAGTCCTCGCGACTGCGACGACCTCACCGACGGTCGTTGCGGCGGGTATCAGCAGGGCTAGATCACGTTGGACCGGTGGCGTTGTCGGCGGAAGGGAGACGCGGCTGGTCTCAACTCGACCTGAACGCAGGCCAGCGACGGCAACCTCTGCGATGAAGATCCGTGGCTCTTCTCGCCATTTCGGGGATGCTGGGTGAAGCTCGCCAAGTAGGCCAGCGACTCGATCGCCCGAAATTGCAGCGTTGACACCTGGGTGAAGGACGGCTGAATCAACTGGGGCTCCATACGTTGGTCGTTCACCTACAAGGTGGGCAACCTGAGCGAGGAGGCGCTTCAGCTCATCAAGACTCCACTTCGTCGCGCTCGCACCAGGCGCGCCAACTTCGCGATCGCCCCAGACCACGATCGCCAGGCGGGTCCACTCCGACGGTGTGCCCTTGATGCTGCCGTACCCACGACCCACTTCAAAGATCGCACCGGAGATCGCCCCGTAGCGAAGATTTGCATCGACACGGTCCAGTAAGCTCGGGAGGAGGGACTGGCGGAGTCGGTCGTGATCCGCGGAGAGCGGATTCTGCAGCACGATTGAATCGCCGCCGGCCGTGCCCTCCGCTGCGGCGAGCGAACCCGTGACGAGGGAGGTCGGCTCACTCCACAGCTCAGCCTGCGTGGCAGATACAAGCGCGTGGGTCACTACCTCATGGAGCCCTCTATCGGCGAGGAGCCGGCGCACACGATCACGGAGCAGCGTTGGGCTTGGTCGATGTGCGGGAAGATCGGCACTCGGAATGGTTGTTGGGATGTTCTGGTAGCCATAGAGGCGCGCAACCTCTTCAGCGAGGTCAACTTCAATCTCAAGATCGCTGCGCCAACTTGGCACTCGAACAGCCCGCACACTCCCCTTCTCGGCCGAGACAGAGCGTTTCGGAGTGACGGCAATCTTCGCTAGATCTGCCGTCGGGTCTTCGGCGATTCCAATCGAGGCGAGAAGGGCAATCTGCTCCTCATCGGGAATCGTGACTCCGAGTACAGAGCGTACACGCGATGGTCGGAAGCTCAACGTCGCTACAGGAACGTGATCAACCCCCGACATGAGGCGCCCAGATCGCACTTGGCCCCCCGCCCACTCGGTGAGGAGCGCCGCAACCTGATCAGCACCGACCGCGGCCAGCCGACGCTCCTGCCCACGCTCAAACCGATGGGAGGCCTCAGAGCGCAGGCTGTGTCGCTGTGCGGTGCGACGCACCGAAGTTGGGGCGAAGATGGCACTCTCGATGATCACGCTCGTGGTGGAGGTTGAAACCTCGCTGCCAGCGCCCCCCATCACGCCAGCAAGGGCGAGCGCCGTGCGCTCGTCGGCGACGACAAGGTCGGTCGTATCGAGGTTCCGAACCTCGTGATCAAGCGTCTCAAGCGTCTCGCCTTTTTTAGCCCGGCGAATATGAATGGTGCCGCCAACTTTGGCGCGATCAAAGGCATGCGTTGGCTTGCCAATCTCCAACATGATGTAGTTGGTTGCATCAACGACGTTTGAGACGGATCGCATCCCAGCCGCCTTCAGGCGCATCTGCACGCGATCTGGCGATGCGGCAACCTTTACCCCATCGATGAGGCGCAACACGACGTGTGGGGCGAGCGATTCATCATCGACACGAAGCGCAAGGTTCGCACCAACAGCATCACCACCCTCCTTGAGTGGTCGCGACAGATAGTTCACCGGTGCGCCAGTGATAGCGCCTACCTCCCGAGCGAGCCCCAAGATTGATAGTAGATCGCCACGGTTCGGCTTGACGTCGACATCAATGACATCCTCGCCGAGGTAGTCGACGAGTGGCGCTCCAACGGGTGCCGATGGGTCAAGGATCAGAATGCCATCGCCGTCATCGGTTGCGTCAAGCTCTTGACCGGAACAGAGCATCCCCTCGGAGGCAACTCCCATCTTCTCAGCACGCTCGATCGTCCTACCGTCGGGCATTGCCGCGCCAACCAGGGCCACAGGGATCCGCTGACCTGCGGCGATATTTCGAGCGCCGCAGACGATGTTGAGGATTGGACCGGCTCCGATCCGAACCTTTGTCAGCTGGAGGCGATCCGCCCTCGGATGCGGACCCACCTCAAGAAGTTCACCGACCACCATCTTGTTCCAATTGGCGCCCCATCGTTCAACACCGCGCACCTCAAGGCCCCGCAGCGTGAGCGCATCCGCCAACCGTTCGGCGGACAACTGCACGTCGGTGAACTCGCGGAGCCAGGAGAGCGGAATCCTCATCGGAAGCCCGCCAGGAATCGCAGATCGTTTTCAAGAAAGGCGCGAAGGTCAGGAATGCCGTGGCGCAGCATTGCGATGCGCTCTACACCAAGACCAAAGGCAAAGCCCTGGTGGGTTTCTGGATCAATGCCACCATTCTCGAGGACCACTGGATGCACCATCCCTGCCCCTAGAATCGTCATCCAGCCGTCCTTGCTCCCTGGCCACGAGACGTCGACGGCGACGGAGGGCTCGGTGAACGGGTAATACCCTGGTCGGAATCGGGTTCGAGCAGCAACACCGAAGAGGCCCTTTGCCAACTCGTCGAGAATCCCCTTCAAATCGGCAAGAGTCGCACTGCGATCCACGAGAAGACCCTCAACCTGATGGAATTCGAACCCGTGGCTGGCATCAACCGCTTCGTAGCGGAAGCAGCGACCGGGAAGGATCACGCGGATCGGTGGTCCACCCGCCTGCATGGTACGGATCTGCCCCGGCGACGTGTGCGTGCGCAGCAGCCGTCCTGGCTCCTTCAGGTAGAGCGTGTCCCAAAGATCACGTGAGGGATGATCTTCGGGAATGTTCAACAACTGAAAGTTCGTGACATCGTCCTCGATCTCTTGGCCTTCGGCTACAACGAAGCCAAACGTGGACATGATCTCGCTGATGGCAGCGATGGTCTCAGGAATTGGATGGAGTGATCCAAGACGTGGTGCTGGACCTGGAGTTGTGACGTCCACGCGTTCACGCTCGATGCGATCACGAAGCTCGCCCGCCGAAAGGGCGACACGTCGGTCACGTACGAATGCGTCAATCGCGGCGCGCACCTCGTTGGCGACGACGCCGATCTTTGGCCGATCCTCTGTTGGCAGCGCGCCAATCCCACGAAGGATTTCGGTGATTGCACCGCGCTTACCTAGGAGCGACGAACCAAGCTCATCAAGTTCAGCAGTGGATGCGACAGCCGCAACGCGCGTCGCGGCATCGGTCTGCAAAGAGCGGAGTTGCTTCTCGAGCGCTACGAGGTCCACTACCGCGGACCGAGCAGACTAGGCGCGCTTCGCTGCGACCGCGACCGCTGTGAATGCTGCGGCATCGCGCACAGCGAGGTCGGCCAACATCTTGCGGTCAATCGCAATGTTATTGCGCTTGAGGCCGGCGATGAACTGCGAATACGAAATTCCATTCAGGCGAGCCGCCGCGTTCACGCGATGAATCCAGAGCTCGCGCATCTGGCGCTTGCGCTGCTGACGATCGCGTGTCGCATAGGCAAGGGCGTGAAGCAGCGCCTCGCGCGCCGGACGAATGAGCTTGCTGCGTGTGCCACGTCGGCCTTCAGCGGCCTGCAGCAGGCGCTTATGGCGCTTGTGACCGGCAACTCCGCGCTTGACTCGTGCCATGCTCTACTCCTCCTGTCGTCGCTCAGCCGCCGTATGGCAACAGGCGGGAAATCTGGTTCTTATGGGTGACGCCGAGGACGGCCTTCCCCGCATAGCGGCGAATGCGGCGAGACGACTTGATCTCAAGGTGGTGGCCACGCCACGACTTCACGCGGATCGGCTTCCCCGAGCCACTGAATCCGATGCGCTTCTGCGCGCCCTTGTGCGTCTTCATCTTTGGCATGGTTACTCCCCTTCGAGGGCTGGTACGGCCGACTCAACGGCGCCGGATGCCGGGGTCGTCTGACCCTTCTGCCGTGGCAATGCTACCAGTTGGATCGAGAGGAAGCGTCCCTCGAGGAGCGAGGGGCGTTCGAGCTGGGCCACATCGGCCAATTCCCGCACAACTCGGTCCAAAATGGCCCGTCCGATCTCCGGGTGGGTCATCTCACGCCCACGGAATTTGACCGAGAATTTCACCCGGTCGCCCCCGGAGAGGAACTTATGCGCCTGGCGGATCTTCGTCTGGAGGTCGGCATCTCCAATCTTGGGCGTACAGCGAAGCTCCTTCAGGTCGGCGGTCTTCTGGCGCTTCCGGGCGTCCTGCTCCTTCTTCTGGGCCTCGTACTTGAACTTGCCGTAGTCAAGGTATTTGCAGACAGGCGGAACCGAGGTTGGGGCTATCTCTACGAGGTCTAGGCCGCGCGCCTGGGCCTGGCGCAGGGCTTCGGGGGTAGCGAGGACACCGAGCTGGTTCCCCTCTTCGTCCAGAACGCGCACTTGCGGCACGCGGATCTGGGTATTGATGCGTAGATCCTTAATCGGTCAGACCCTCACGATCATTAGCCTTGGACCCGAGGACAGCGTCCTTGCGGGGAAGGCGAGCGTAGCATCCTCACGCGGTGCGAGCAGCGGCGCGTGCGGAGAGGGCAGTGGCGAGCGCCTCCCAGCTTGTTGCGGGCTCCTGAGTGCCATCGCGCCAACGTGGGGCTGCCCCACCAGCCTCGATCTCCTTGTCGCCCACCACGAGCATGAGCGGCACCTTCTGCTCTTGCGCCAAGCGGATCTTGTTCTGCATGCGGTTTGATGAATCATCGATGCTGACGCGGATGCCTGCGGCGCGTAGTACTGCCGCGCCAGCCGCCGCAAACTCATGGTGACGATCGGCGATTGGGATGATCACCACCTGCTCAGGGGCCAGCCAGAATGGAAAGGCACCTGCATAGTGCTCGACCAGAATGCCGATGAAACGCTCAAGCGATCCGTAAATCGCCCGGTGGATCGCAATCGGGCGGACGCGCTCCCCTGCCTCGTCGGTATAGGTGAGATCGAATCGCTCTGGGAGCATTACGAGGTCAACCTGTACGGTTGCCGTCTGCCACTCACGTCCGAGCGCGTCACGCACGATGATGTCGATCTTCGGCGCATAGAACGCCCCATCGCCAGCGTTGAGCCGCCACGTTGCTCCCGAGTCGCGCAACGCCTTCTCGATCATCGCCTCTGCCTTCTCCCAGAGTTTCGGGTCACCAAGTGCCTTGGCCGGTTTCGTCGAGAAAACAAATTCAACCGGAAGATCAAACCAGGTGTACACCTCACGCACCTCTTGCAGCAACGCGGTGACTTCCGACTCGATCTGATCGGGTCGAACGTAGATATGTCCGTCGTCTTGGATGAAGTGGCGCACACGCGTAAGGCCCCTCAGGGTTCCTGACAACTCGTTGCGATGAAGGCGTCCATATTCAGAGAGCCGCAGTGGCAGGTCACGGTAGCTGCGGGTGCGTGTGCGATAAATGACGGTGCTCTCGGGGCAGTTCATCGGCTTCAGGCTGAACTCTTCGCCTTCGGATTCGATGATGAACATGTTGTCGCGATAGAGATCCCAGTGACCCGACTGCTCCCAGAGGTGCTTGCTCACCACGATGGGAGTAGAGATCTCCTGATAGCCACGTCGATCCTGCATCTGGCGCATGGCACCCTCGAGCGTGCGCCAGAGTCGCTGACCCTTGGGATGCCAGAATGCGCTCCCGGGAGAAACGTCGTGGAACGAGAAGAGATCAAGCGCAACACCAAGCTTGCGATGGTCACGCTTGCGCGCTTCCTCGCGGCGCCAAAGGTATTGGTCAATTTGATCGCGTGTCTCCCAGGCGGTGCCATAGATGCGCTGCAGCATCGGCCGATCGTTCCTGCCGCGCCAATACGCTCCGGCGACGGAGAGCAGCTTGAACGGACCGATCTTTCCGGTGCTCTCTACATGCGGTCCACGGCAAAGATCCTGAAATTCGCCGTGCTGGTAGGTCGTGACATTCGGCGCTGGCTTGCCGTCGGCAGCGGCAGCCTTAGCCAAGTCGTCCATGATTTCAATCTTGAATGGCTGGTCAAATCGAACGAGAGCAGCACGGGCATCATCGAACGAATACTCCGCCAGAACGAAGGTGTGGTCGGCGGCGATGCTCTTAGCCATCTCGGCCTCAATCGCCGCGAGATCGTCGGGGGTGAGCGGGCGTTCCAGAAGGAAGTCGTAGTAGAAGCCGTCGGTGATTGCCGGGCCAATGCCGAGCTTCACGCCTGGAAAGAGGCGCATGACCGCCTCGGCCATAACGTGGGCGGCGGAGTGCCGCATGCGGCTGAGGTGGTCGCTCGCGCCAGCGTCGAGAAGCTCATCAGCGGAGCCGCGCGCGGGTGCTTCGAGGATCTCGTCGAGCGCGACGACCTCTGCTCCCGCTGCCTCTTCTGCCATCCCTTGGACCCCTCTCCGCGCCGTGCGGTACTGGTGGGCGGTACAGGACTCGAACCTGTGACCTCAGCCATGTCAAGGCTGCGCTCTAACCAACTGAGCTAACCGCCCAAGGAGCCAGAGGATAGCCGATACACTCCCCCGCATGAATGACCGAGCGTACGCAGCCGCCAACACCCCACTAATCGTCTGCGTGGGCGACCTCATCGACGAGATTGCCGTGCGGCTCAACGAACCATGGCGGCGAGGCTCTGACGCGGCAGCGCAGATCTCCCGACGACGCGGTGGCAGTGCCGCAAATGTCGCGGTGGCCGCGGTCGCCGCAGGAGGCGCTGCGCGCTTCATCGGCGCGGTTGGCCACGACGTCACGGCACACGCCCTTGAGGCGGCCCTAGTCGAAGCTGGCGTCGAGCCGCTCCTGCAGCGCGGTGGCCGCAGCGCAACCATCGTGGTTGTCGTTGAGCCAGACGGTGAGCGAACCATGCTTCCCGACCGTGCGGCCGCCCTCTCGCTGCGCGATCCCGGTGCCGCCGCACTGACCGGCAGCGCCTGGCTCCACGCCCCGGCTTACTCGCTCCTTGGCGAGCCGCTGGGAGAGACCACACGGCACCTCTTCGCCCGCGCCCGCAACGCGGGCATCCCGACGTCACTTGATGCCTCTTCGGTCGGGGCCCTGAGCGCGTGGGGGCCAGCAGAGAGCCGTCGCCGCTTCATCGATCTCGCCCCAACGATCGTGTTTGCCAACGAGGAGGAGTGTGGGTATCTCAATCTTCTGAACGAGCCACTTCCTGGAGCCATTCTCATCGCGAAGCATGGCGCGGGAATCGCCGAGGTGCGCTCTGCTCGCGGGGAGCTCCTTGCGCAGCGACCAGCGCATCCGCTGCCAGCGGGTATCGACAGCACTGGTGCCGGTGATGCGTTCGCAGGCGGACTTCTCGTTGCTCGCGCACGCGGAGAATCGTGGGAAGATGCACTTGCCGCGGGACACGATGCTGCCGCGGCGCATCTGCAACGACAGGCAGCCAGCGCCAACAACGAGGAGGCGTCATGAACATTCGCACATCCACAGAGGTTGCCGCCGCGCTCGCAGATGGCACCCCAGTTGTTGCCCTCGAATCGACGATCACTTCAAAGATGGGCCTCCCCTCCCCCTACAACCGCGAATGCTTCGACCGCGTGAACGCCGCCATTCGCGCGACGGGTGCCGTGCCTGCCGTTACCGCTGTCATCAACGGAGAGCTTTGGGCGGGCATCGAATCTCATCATGAAACGATGGTCCTCGCTGCCGAAGAGAAGCTCGCTGAGCGCGATTTGCCAGTGGCGATGTCGGCAAAGCGGACTGGCGTTACCACCGTCTCCGCCACGGTCACCATCGCTGGGCTCGCAGGAATTGGCGTCTTTGCAACTGGCGGCATCGGCGGTGTGCATCGTGGAGCCGAACTGAGCTTCGATGTCTCTTCGGATCTCGGTGCTATGTCACGCCATCCCGTGATCGTCGTCAGCGCAGGGGCGAAGGCATTCCTCGATCTGCCGAAGACTCTCGAGGTTCTCGAAACGCTCAGTGTTCCGGTAATCGGATATCAAACGGATCAGTTCCCAGCCTTCTGGAGCCGAAGCAGCGGCCTCGGGCTCAGCCACCGTGTCGAAAGCGCAGCGGAGATTGCAGCGATCGCACGGGCAAACACCACAGTCGGCTGGCGCGGCGGCATGCTTGTTGCCAACCCGATCCCACGCGAGGCGGAGATTCCAGCCGCCGAGATCGCTGACGCCATCGCGACCGCCCTCGTTGAGGCAGAGCAGGTTGGCGCTATCGGACCTAAGGCAACGCCAAAGATCTTGGCGGCCATTGCCGCCGCGACCAACTCGCGATCCATCCCCGCAAACCTCGCACTCGCAGAATCCAACGCGCGGCTTGCAGGAGAGATTGCCGGCGCACTGCTGCGCGACTAGTTTTCCGCGGCGTTAGGCGCGCTTCGTGCGCTGCGGCCCACGCAGAATTGACGCGATCGCCACGAGCGCGATGATAAGGCCGACGCCCAGCAGCGTATTCGTCGCACCGACCGCGTCAGCGATTGGACCAACGGCGATGATCGGGACAAAGCTTCCGAGGCTGACGAGCATGTTGAGGACGCCGAAGACTCGACCGCGGACCTCTTCCGGCAGCTCCTCCTGCAAGGCAGTCTGAGCCGGGATCGCGACGAGTCCGTAGGCGACACCTGCAAAGTACGCGACGAAGATCACTGTCGCGAGGGTCGAAGCGCCGGCGTCAAGGGGAAGTTCGCCGAGTAGCTGTGCGCCATCAGAGATCGCGCGGCTGATCGGCACGGCAAGAGCAAGCAGCGCCAAGCCAGCGCCAACGCCAAGGAGTCCCCCCTCGATCAAGCGACGGCGTGGAAGGCTTGCCCCCCAGCTGTTGAGGGTCAGGATGCCGGTCACCACGCCGAGGCCGATCGGCAGCACGACCAACCAGAAATCGCGTGCGTTGAGGCCCAGCGAGTCACCAACATAATCAGGTCCGAGTACGCCCATCACACCGACCACACTGGCGGCAATCGCAAGGTATGCCAGCGACCACAGAACGGAACCGTGTCGCCACATGTACCGCAGCCCCTCGACCAGCTCGCTCGTAGTGGTTCGAGTGGCTTGCGTCGTGTTCGATCGAATATTGCCGGCGAGCTTCGGGGGTGGCGCAGCCGGGAGTCCAAAGCAGAGCAGCCCTGCCAAGAGGAAGAGCCCTGCGACAAGAACGATGGACGCCTCTGGGCCGGCGATGCGAACAACTGCCGGGCCGAGCAGGGCAAAGCCGAGCGCGAACGCAGCGTTCAGCGTGAAGGTGAAGAGCCCATTCGCTGAGGTCAGCTGCTCGCGGCGAACAAGCAGCGGGATCATCGCGAGTTCTGCAGGAGCGAAGAGGGTCGTCATGATGCTCGCCAAGATGTTGAGCAAGAGCACGATGCCGAGCGCGTCGACACTCCCCAACATGAGGAAGAAGGCGCCAGCGCGCGTGAGGTTGGCAACGATGAGTACCAGTCGCTTGTCGAGTCGATCCACCCAAACCCCGGCGATCGGCGAGAGGAGTACGGCCGGAACAAGGAAGCTCAGGAAGAGTGCGCTCAGCGTCGAGGTCGAGCCACTTCGCTCGGCGACAAGCACCGTGAGCCCGTACAGCACCACATTGCCGCCAATCTGGGTGAAGAGCTGAGCGATCCAGAGTCGCAAGAATGCCCCGTTTCGCAGCACCCCAACGTCGGGGGGCTGCTGGAAGTCAGGGATCTCCTGCTGAATCCTTGACGCTTCGCCCATGGTCTCCTCCTCGCCCTGCTCGCCCGCACGCCCATTTGCCACGTGGTGCCCCCGGCCGGAATCGAACCGACGACGCCCGCCTTAGGACGGCGGCGCTCTATCCACTGAGCTACAGGGGCCCCCTGTAGGGTATCTGAACGAGGCGTGGGAGAATATCCACATGGAGCAGCCCACGATCACGCTCTACGGCCGACCTGGGTGCGAACTCTGCGATCGGACCGAGGAGATCCTGCGCAGACTCATCGACGAGGCTGGCTCCCGCCTCACCCTACACGTGGTGAACATCGAGGAGGACCCAGCGGTGCATGCGAGGCTACTGGAGCAGATCCCCGCAGTGGAAATTGCCGACCGACTCTTGCCCATTGCGGTCAGCCCGATGCAGATTGCCGCCCATATTCGCAGCGTCGTAGGTCAGGGCGATGGAGAGCGTTAACGCCCTCACCGCACTCGTTGCGGGAGCGCTCAGCTTCTTGTCGCCGTGCGTGCTGCCGATCGTCCCGGCCTATCTCGGTCGGCTCGCAGCGTTGAGTGCCGACGCATCGCGCCTCCGCCACGCCCTCCTCTTCACTGTCGGCTTTAGTGTGATCTTCATCGCCCTCGGTATTAGTGCTGGCTACGTCGGCGGCGCAACAGGACGACTCTTGCCGCTTCTGCAGATTCCGGTTGGCGTTGGAGTGGCTGCTGGCGGACTGCATCTGGCTGGGCTTCTGCGCATTCCAGCGATCGATCGCATGCGCGCCCCCACGCCGATAGATCGTGGTGGCTATCTGGGAAGCGTGTTGCTCGGCGCAGCGTTCGCCATCGCTTGGACTCCCTGTATCGGCGTTGTTCTCGGTGCGATCCTCGGAATCGCAGCCGCGGGGAGCAATCCGGTTGGCGCCGCACTGTTGCTTGCGTTGTATAGCCTTGGCCTCGCTCTCCCCTTCCTGCTCGTGGCAGCGGTCGCCGATCACAGCCCTGTGGCACTGCAGCGGTTGTTGAGCCGCCTTCGCGGCGGTTCGCGTCTCGCTGGAATCGTTGGAGGGCTTCTAGTGGTGCTCATCGGGGTGCTCATTGCAACGGGCGGCCTCTCGGTGCTTTCGCGGGTCCTTCCAGGGCTCCCTGCCCTGTGATCGGACCGTTTTCGCGCCGCAGCATCGGGGTAATCGGTGCGGCGGCGGCAGCCCTAGCTATCGTTCTGGTGCTGTCACGCACCAACATCTCGTCGGGTGCAGTAGCGCCGAATGAGCAGTACGTCGTTGATCCAAACGCCGTTGGCATTGAGATTGGCGCCACGTTCGCGATCCCTGCAGGACAGCCTGTCGCGGGTGGAGGTGTCTTTGCAGATGCGCAAGCGACGCTTCCGGCACCACGACTCGTTATCGTTGACCTCT
>CAINNT010000017.1 GCA_903851225.1 uncultured Chloroflexota bacterium | reverse complement strand
CGTCGAAGCGGCAGATAGACTGCGCCCGTCGCACCACGGCCCGCAGCGCCTCCGGTTCATCCGCGAGCCGTGACAGGATGCCGAGGCTACCCTCTGCGGCTTCGTAGAGGAGCATGTTCGGGCTCGCCCCATCGCCGACTGCAACGACGCCAATTTCACTCGGCTCCACCTGATACTCCGCCTCGATACCGCGCTTCAGGGCATGTTGCAGCGTCACCACGCCATCGGGCGAAAGGCCAAGGGAGTGGATCGGCTCAAGGTAGAGCGCATCGGCGATATCTGAGGTCCAGAGGGTGACCAGGGCGTGGGGCTCCTTCTGCTCCGCAAGTGGCGGCAGCGAAGGCTTCCAGAAGCCCGTAGTCAAGCCTATCGGAAAACGGTCGAACTGCGTCGAACGCCACTTCCTATTGACAGAGACGAGACGCGCCGCCGGCATGAAGCGCAGGTTCATGAGCAGATCGTCACCGACCTTGACCGCGGCCCGCCGCACCCGGTCGAGCGAGCCCTCCACGGAGAAGTAGCTACTGACCTCGAAGCCCCGCGACACGCGCTCTTCCTCCGCGCAGGAGATGCGCTCGACTTCTTTACCACGGCTCTCGGTCATCTCAATCAGATTGGTCAGGATCTCCCGATTGGCGCTATCGCTGAGATTGAGCCCAGTGAAGGGGCAGATCTCGAACTCCTTCTGCTCGCCAGTGAGGAAGTAGCCCGCCTTACGGCTGATCTTCGCCTCCGTGAGTGCGCCCTCCAGATCGGAGAGCACGAGCTGGTCAACGCGGAACTTGCGGCCATTGTGGTAGATGATGTTGAGCGGACCGAACTCACGCAGCGCGATCGCGCGAGGACGCGAAATGAACTCGCCACTACTATCACCGGTGGGGATGAAGATACGGATCGGCAGGCGCGTGAAGTTATAGCCGGGCAAATAGCCCTCAGAGGCGAGGTAACGGTAGGGGTAGAACTCCGAGAGATCGGACGACTTCCTGCCGAGGTCATTGACGAGCAGGTTGAGCTGCCGGGTCGCCTGGTTCTGCAGCCGCACGAGCTGCCGAAACGCATCGCTCGCCGCCGGCAGCGTGCCTGCCCTGATGCGCAACGTCGCGTCATCGAGCGCGACCCGCGCCGCAGCGTGCATCCGCCGCCAGCGACCGAGCGCACCGTCGAGTTGGCCGGCCAGCTGGGCCAGATTCGACTCGACCCACCCGTCCGAGTACCAGTCGCCGCCCTGCACCCGCAGATCGGCGGCGAAGTCGTGGATTGCGCGTGTGAACGCTGCCTGAATGCGCTCGCGGGTGCCATCGGTGAGCGTCAGGCCCATGCGCGTCGCGGCGGCCAGCGGCAGATTCGGGGCGTGTATGTCGACCAGCGTAGCGAGCGAGGCGGGCTGCCCCACCTGGCCCTCCAGGCCGGGCAGGCCGACCTCCGAGATCGCGAGCGCATTGAGGTGCGACTGCAAGAGCTCCTTGTTGCACAGATCGAGCCGTGGCGGCTGGACGGCGCCCGCGACCATGTCGGCCTGGTGTTGGAAGTAGTGGCGGTCGTGGGGCGAGTAGGCCGAGCAATAGGTGAAGACGAGCGCGCCCTGCCCGCTGCGGCCGGCACGCCCCGAGCGCT
>CAINNT010000016.1 GCA_903851225.1 uncultured Chloroflexota bacterium | reverse complement strand
CGGCGCAGCGCCTCGGCGAATGGGTTGTTGAAGGCCTTGGGGGCAGGCGGTGGTTGTGGCTTCTTCCCGCCTGGCCGGGCCTCCTTTCCACCCGTCGCCGCCTCTGACCGGCGCGCGCCGGCCGATTCGATCTTCATCGAGAGACCGATCTGGTTGCGGTCGAGATCGACCTTGATCACCTGCACCCGCACCCGATCGCCCGGGTTGACGACCGTGCGCGGATCCTTGACGAACTTGTCGCTCAACTGGGAGATATGGACGAGTCCATCCTGATGGACGCCGATATCGACAAAAGCGCCAAAGTTGGTGACATTGGTGACGATCCCCGGACAGACCATCCCGATCTCGAGATCGTTGATCGAGTGGATATCATCGCGATAGGTGAAGGTGGCAAACTCCTCGCGTGGATCGCGTCCGGGCTTCTCGAGCTCCCTGACGATATCGTCGAAGGTGAATTCACCAACCTGATCGCGAAGAGTCTTCGCCTGTCTGACGACGCTGACGCCGCTGCCGAGCAGGTCGGCGACGCTCTTTCCAAGCTGGCCGGCAAGGCCCTCCAGCAGCGGGTAGCGTTCCGGATGGACACCGGTGTTGTCGAGCGGGTTGACGCCATCAGGGATACGCAAAAACCCGGCGGCCTGTTCAAAGGTCTTCCGGCTGAAGCGCGGGACTTCGAGCAGCTCATCGCGTGATTTGAAGAGGCCGTTGGCGGCGCGGTGCTCGACGATCTTCTTCGCGAGGGCCGGGCCAATCCCCGAGACACGGGCGAGGAGATGGTATGAGGCGGTATTGAGATTGACGCCAACCGAGTTGACGCAGGTGTCGACGACCAGATCGAGGCTCTTCTTGAGCGCGGTCTGATTGACGTCGTGCTGGTACTGGCCGACCCCGATGCTCTTTGGATCGATCTTGACCAGCTCGGCCAGCGGATCCTGAAGGCGGCGGGCGATCGAGATCGCGCCGCGGACGGTCAGGTCGAGATCCGGAAACTCTTCGCGGGCCACCTCGCTGGCGCTGTAGATGCTGGCGCCCGACTCGTTCACCATCACCACCGGCACCTTGATCGCGGCCTCATCGAGGGCCTGGCGGATAAAGGTCTCCGTCTCGCGCCCAGCCGTCCCATTGCCAACGGCGATGGCGCGAATCATCCCGCTGCCGGCGATCTCGGTCAGCAGACGCTTCGATCGCTCCTGGTCGCTCTTCGACTGGAGGTAGATGACGTGGTCGGCGATGTACCGGCCGCCATCACCCAGCACGGCCAGCTTGCAACCGGTCCGGATGCCAGGATCGACTCCGAGCACCGCTTTTGAACCAAACGGAGCGGCGAGCAGCAGCTTTCGGACATTCTCGGCAAAGACCTTGATCGCCGCCTCATCGGCGACATCCTTGAGCGCGCGATGGACCTCGGTCTCGATGCTTGGCTGAACGTAGGCCCGCAGCGCAAGCCGCGCCGCCCGGTGGAGGACCTCCGCCCCGGGCGAGTCTGGCGCGACGCAGGCCTCACTCTCAAAGCGGCGCAGCAGGATCTCGTCCATCTCCGCATCTTCGGGCGACGCGCCAATCACGAGCGAGAGCTCCTCCTCCATCCAGCCGCGCCGCATCGCCAGGTAGCGGTGGGAGTTCTGGGGCTCGAGCAGCGAGCTGACCGGCTCGTGGTACTCGAAATAGCGCTCAAACTTGCTGTTCGGCTTTGCCTTTTCGCCCTTCTTCGTCGCCGTCGCGCCGCGCTCAAAGATCGTGCGGCGAACCGTCTCGCGCAGTTCCGGCGTCTCCGCCAGCCGCTCGATCAGGATGTCCTGGGCCCCCTGCACCACCGCCGCGACATCTCCAATCCCCTTCTCATCGTTGAAGTAGGTCGTGGCGATCTCTTCCAGCGTCCGGCCGGCAAATGGATTCTCAAGGCCGTGGCCGCAGTTCCAGATCCAGTCGGCGAATGGTTCGAGCCCGGCTTCGCGCGCAATGGTCGCGCGGGTCTTGCGCTTCTGCTTGTAGGGGAGGTAGAGATCCTCGAGCTGCTCGAGGTTGAAGGTGGCGAGAATCTTCTCCTTCAGCTCCGGGGTCATCTTCTGCTGGCGCTCGATCTCATCGACGATGAAGGTCTGACGTTTGATGATATCGTTCCAGCGCTCATCGGCATCGATCACCTGCTGGATCGCTACCTCGTCGAGGTTGCCGGTCTGCTCCTTACGGTAACGGGCAATGAAGGGAATGGTCGCTCCCTCGGCAGCCAGCGCAAGCACGGCGGCCGCTGAAGAGACGGGAATTGTCGGATAGAGTGACTTAAACCAGATCTCAAAATTCAAACTGACTTACTCCTGTTGAGG
>CAINNT010000015.1 GCA_903851225.1 uncultured Chloroflexota bacterium | reverse complement strand
TCGAGCTGCCCGGGGAGCGGATCACTTGGTGCCGTCGTTGCAGCGCACAGTGGCCACCGTGCCACTGCTCCTGTGCGACACCTCCGAGTACCTGTTCGGCCGAGCAGATCCGGGCGCCAGTACGAACCGCGCCGTGGCCCGGCGCGCTGCAATGCTTGACCTCGTCCGCGCATGCGCGAGTGCGACCGGTGACCCTGACGTGCAGGCTTGCCTCGTGTTCTTGAGCGGTGACCCAGCGGCTCAGATTGACTGGCCGGAAGGATTCGCCAACGGCGACACCCTCACGCTAACGGTTGACGGGCGGATGGTCGTTGACCGCCCAACGGTTCGCGCGTGGTGGGCGGCGCACTGTGACCCAGCTACGAAGGGCGGCGGTGCTGGTGCGCACACGATGACCTGCCACGTTTGCGGGCAGGTTGGACCGGTGCTGGATCGCATGCCGGAGAAGGTGAAGGGCGTACCGAGAGGGCAGACCTCTGGCACCGCATTGATCTCAGCAAATGCTCCTGCCTTTGAGTCGTATGGCCTCGAAGCGTCGCGCACCGCGCCGACTTGCGCCCCGTGCGCGCAGGCATTCACGCTTGGCGCCAATCACTTGCTGGCCGACCGGCGCGCGACGTACCGCTTGCACGATGTGGGGGCCTACTCGTTCTGGACACGCGAGGTCGTGAAGTTTGATCCCTTGGCGCTGCTCGAGGACCCGGAGGCGGAGGACGCCCGGGCAATGCTGGAGGTGGTCGAGCGAGGGGGTTCGATCCCCGAGGTGGACGATGCCCGGTTCTTTGGCATGGCGCTCGCTGGCAGTGGTGGTCGGGCCGCCGTTCGCGACTGGCTCGACACCACGGTTGGGGGTGTCCGCCGGGCAATGGTCACCTGGTTTCTCGACATGCAGGTGGTCGGCCAGCAGGGCACCCCTCCCCGGCGGTATGGGGTCTGGCTCCTCGCCGCCACCACGGTCCGCGATCCTGCCAAGGAGTTGACGCCCCACGTCATGCGGTCGCTCTTCGGCGCAGCGGTCGCCGGGCGGCCGTTCCCGCTCGACTTGCTCGGCAAGGCGCTCCGGCGCCTGCATGCCAAGGACACGTTCTCTGCGCCCCGCGCGGCGCTGATCGCCATGTGCCTGCGTCGCCACCCGAGTGGCGCTTACCGCCGAGACCTGGAGGGTCCGATGCTCAACGAAAACCATCCGAACGCCGGATACCAGTGTGGGCGCTTGCTGTACGCACTCGAAGATGCACAGCGGCAGGCGCTCCCTGGTATCAAGGCAGGGATTGTCGACCGCTTTTACGGGACGGCCTCCACGGCGCCTCGCCTTGTCTTTGGGCGCTTGGTCAAGGGCGCCCAGGCGCATCTCAGCAAGCTGGAGCGCGACCGACCAGGCACCCATCGTCGTCTGCAGGTCCGCATCGAGCAGATCAGCGCCCGCATCGAGGGGTTCCCTGCCGTGTTGTCGCTGGCTGACCAGGGCCTTTTCGCGCTCGGGTACTACCACCAACGGGCGCACGACCACGCTGAAGCAGCGGCAGGGGCGGAACGACGTCGTGCCGCCGAAGCTGGAAAGGTCTCACCAGTCGACGCAGCTGACGATGGTGACGACCGCAACGATGACTTGCTGTTGCCGGCGCGGTTTGCGTAACGCTCCGAACCCGAAAGGCGGGCATGCCTCGTGCCCGCTCTCCCCAACCGGAAGGACCAACACCGATGGCTGCGACTGCGATCCATCACGACCCGACCCGGCGCCACGACTTTGTCCTGCTGTTTGACGTCACCGACGGCAACCCGAACGGTGACCCGGACGGCGGAAACCAGCCGCGTACCGACCCTGAGACCTTGCAGGGTCTCGTCAGCGACGTCTCGCTCAAGCGAAAGGTTCGCGACTACGTTGACGCCGCGCGAGGGCGGGAGGGGCGGTTCAAGATTTACGTCTCCGGTTCAGAGGCGCTCAATTCAAGCCATAAGCGCGCGTACGACGACCTCGGCATCAAATCGACGGGCGTGAAGCAAGCGACGGCAGACGTTGCCCGTGCGCAGGCGTGGATGGCCGACAATTTTTTCGATATCCGAATGTTTGGTGCGGTCATGTCCACTTCGGTCAATGCCGGGCAAGTCAGGGGGCCAGTGCAGCTGACGTTTGCTCGTTCGGTCGAGCCGGTAATGGCGCTTGACTTGTCGATCACTCGCAAGGCGGTGACCCGCGAAGAGGACCGAACGGTTGCCGTGGGTGACGAAGGGTCGGGAACGAGCGGCAAGCAGACCGAGATGGGGCGCAAGTCACTCGTGCCGTATGGCCTGTACCGCGCACACGGCTTCTTCAATCCGCACTTTGCCCATCAAACCGGCGCAGATGCCGAAGACCTCGCGCTCTTGTGGCAGGCACTGCAGGGGATGTTCGATGTTGATCGGTCAGCGTCGCGAGGAATGATGGCGATGCAGGGTATCTGGGTGTTCAGTCACGAAAGCCCACTTGGCAACGCGCCGGCGCACAAGTTGTTTGAGCAGGTACGCGTGACGCCGGCGCATGACGGTCGTGCCCCGAGGTCAATTCACGACTACGTCGTGAAGGTCGTGGGCGACGCGCCTTCGGGCGTGACGCTGACCCGCATCATCGAGCCGGGCGCCTAGGGTTCGATCCAGTGGACGCGAGTGGTGACGACATTGGTGCCCGCGACGAAACCGTAGCGGGCGTCGTCGCCTCTCGGGATTCCGTTTCCGTCCCCATATCGGCAATCGAGCATTGGAGCTACTGCCCGCGCCAGTGTGCACTCATTCACGTCGAGCAGACGTACGAAGAGAACCTCTACACGCTTGTCGGCAAGTTGTCGCATGAACGCGTCGACCCCCCCGCCACGCGCGCGGAGCGAGGCGTCACCGTGGTGCGAGGCATGGACGTCTGGTCAGATTCCTTGGGGGTTCACGGGCGTGCTGATGTCGTGGAGTTTGGGCCATCGGGGGTGCCCTTCCCAATCGAATACAAGTCGGGGCGGACGGCAAGCCGACATGCCCGACTTCAGCTGGTCGCCCAGGCACTCTGCCTTGAGGAAATGTTTCAGGTCCCAGTGCCGGACGGCGCCATCTACACCGTTGCGACGCGGCGGCGGCACGCTGTGTCGATCGACGACCAACTTCGCCAGACGACCTTGGCGGCGATCGAGGCGGTGCGGGTCATGCTCACCGCCGACGTGCTCCCCGCCGCGGTTGCGGACGAACGTTGCCCGAAGTGTTCGCTCGTCCATGCGTGCCTGCCGTCGGTGCTTGCCTCACCGGCACGGGTGCGCGCGCTTTCAGCGTCCGTATATCGCCCGCTTGCCGATCCAATCGACGGCGACGACTGGTTTGGACGGCAGGCGGGCGATCCAGACACAAGCGACGACAGCGATTTTCGAGACTGGATCGAAGATGCAGCGGCCGAGATTCCCACGTGGGGTACGCCAGTCCACGCTGAGGAGGCAGACTGGTGACCGCCGAGTTACTCAATGTGTTATATGTTCAAGCACAAGGCGCATTCTTGCACCTTGAACACGAAACAGTCCGCGTCGAAGTCGAGGGAACCACACGCCTGCGTGCCCCGCTCTTGCGCCTTCAGGCGATCGTGATGTTCGGGCGCGTCATGATCAGTCCGTTCCTTGTGCATCAGTGCGCGCGCGATGGTCGGTCGGTGGTTTGGATGACGCTGGGAGGGCGGTTCGCTGGGCGGATCGACGGTCCAGTCCGAGGAAACGTACTCCTCCGCCGCGCTCAGCATTTGGCGTTGAGTGATCCCGAGCGAACGATGGCGGTTGCCCGTCCGATCGTGGCTGCCAAGATCCAAAACGCGCGTCAGGTTTTGCT
>CAINNT010000014.1 GCA_903851225.1 uncultured Chloroflexota bacterium | reverse complement strand
CCGTTGGATTCAGCGCGGCGAGTGCCTCCGCCGTCGTGGTGATGCCGATTGTTGCCGCACGTGTCGCCACCGTTGCCCAGGTATCACCTGCGCGCAGCCAGTCGAACTCGCCGTTCAAGATGCGCACCGGCGCACCGCGGAACATCACGCTTTCGCGTGTGTAGACACAGAGATCGCGCGGGATGATGAGCGACTTGTTGCGCACCAGGATCTTGTTCCCGTTCATGGATCGGAGGCAGGCTTCGCTCTTCTTGGTGCGCTTGGCGATCTTCGTATACGTGTCGTTCGGTTGGATCGTGATCGTATAGGTTGGACCGGAGTTCAGCGCAAGGAGGGCGCTCTGCTTCACGCCCAATCGCTGGGCGACCAACTTGAGCGTGCGCTCGCCAGGACGCACGGTGGTGCTGCGCGCAGGTTCGGTCTCCGGCACGTAGACCTTGTCTGGGTTCGGCAGCTCATGCGCGCCGTCCAGATTGAACGACTGCAGTCGGATCACGCCGGCGGGATCACGGTAGCGAACGTACAGCTCCGCCACGCCATCGCCGGTCACATCGCCGACGGTCGCGCCCCACGCCGCGCTGATCGGCCAGACGAGCGCACCCGGTTCGCTGAATTCTCCGAGGCTCCACTCGCTCACCGGCGGCGTCCCGGCACCCTGTGCGAGCGACACGGCGAGCGAACCGTCCGCGGCGCGCCAGAGGGCGAGGGCGTCCACCGTTCCGTCGCCCGTGAAGTCGTCGAGGAGCATGCGGGCGTCGGCTGATGATTCGATCTCGCCGAGGAGGGTTGGACTGCCGCTCAGCGGCGCCAGATAGAGCCGCAGGTGCGGGGCGCCCCCTTCGGCCTCGGGGACGAGTTCGGTGATGAAGACCTCTTCGATCCCGTCGTTTGCCGTGTCGGTGGCGAGCAGTCCGAGCGTGGCCCCGGCGTCGAAGCCTGCGTAGCTCTCGAAGCGCTCGGTGGCATCTTTGAGCACGCCGCCCGCGTACGGCGTCTCCACCAGCGTGACGCTGCCGTCACTCTCCTCGCGCAGGTCCATCACCGCCGCCTGTCCCTCGGCGGTGGCGCGCGCCACGATGCGGCTCAGGAGGGTTTGCGACTTCTTGACGCTGACGCTCCCTGGCGCCTTGCCGTTGAGACGGCCGGCGCTGTCCACGTTGGCGTCCGTCGAGACGAGTCGCACCGTACCCGCCGGCGAGACGGCAAGGATGTCACCCTTCGCGTCGCCGGTGAGGTCCCCGCGCGGCGAGAGGACGCGAATCGGGTAGACCGCCGTGATGTCGAAGCGATCATCCTCGGGGCTACCCGTCCCAGCGCCGGCAACCTGATTCGAATCGAACGCGTAGAACGAGGCGCGCAGCAGCGCCTCCACCGAGAGGTTGCGCGTGCGCGCGCAGTCGTCTGCGTTCACCGGGAAGAACGACCAGCCGCGCCAGTGGCTCGTCTGCGTGGGGTGGCGCATCTGCACGTTGGAGTCGCCGACGGATGGTGGCAGCATGCACTCGCGGTTCACCGTGAAGCTGCCGTAGAAGCCAGGGCGCCAGAAGCGCCATTCGCCGGAGACCGGGTAGTAGCGCTGCATCGTCATCCCCCAGGTGGCGTCAACGGCGGCGTTGTAGCGCGCGTTGCTCTTGCCGCTCACGCTCGCCCCTGGTTCGTAGATCCCTCCGCGCGAGTAGAACTGATTCATGTCCGGGTGGTCCACCACGTCGAAGCAGCTGCGCTT
>CAINNT010000013.1 GCA_903851225.1 uncultured Chloroflexota bacterium | reverse complement strand
TCGATCCCCTGGTCCTTCTTGAACTCGGCCAGGAGCCAGTCGATGATCCGCTGGTCAAAGTCGTCGCCGCCAAGGTGCGTGTCGCCGTTGGACGACTTCACCTCAAAGACGCCGTCGCCAAGCTCGAGGATCGAGATGTCGAACGTTCCGCCACCAAGGTCGTAGACGGCGATCTTCTCTTCCTTCTTCTTGTCGAGACCGTAAGCGAGTGCCGCTGCGGTTGGCTCGTTGATGATGCGCTTCACATCAAGACCGGCAATGCGGCCGGCATCTTTCGTTGCCTGTCGCTGCGTGTCGTCGAAGTAGGCCGGCACCGTAATCACGGCCTCGGTGATCTTCTCGCCGAGGAACGCCTCTGCATCGGCCTTCAGCTTCTGCAGAATCATTGCCGAGACTTCTTGTGGCGAATAGGATCCGCCGTCAACCTTGACCTTCACGCCATCGCTGCCGGAGTCCTTCTCCACAGCGTACGGAACGAGGCCCTTCGTCTTCACCGACTCGGCGTCGTCAAAACGGCGGCCCATGAAACGCTTGATGCTGAAGACGGTGTTCTTCGGATTCGTGACCGCCTGGCGCTTCGCCAGCTGGCCAACGAGTCGCTCACCGCCCTTACCGAACCCAACAACCGACGGTACAGTTCGTCCGCCTTCGGCGGAGCTGATGACCGTTGGCTCACCGCCGACCATGGCGGCAACAACGCTGTTCGTGGTTCCAAGATCGATTCCGATAATCTTTCCCATGTGGTTCTCCTTTACTTCACTACTGTTTCCACCATTTCCAACGTCATGTGGAGCGGTCGCTCCTTCTAATCGTTCGCCACGCTCACCACCGCAGGTCGCAGAATTCGGTCACGAATTCGCCACCCCTTTCGATGCTCCGTGATCACTTCGCCGGCCGGCTTGCCACTTTCGGGAACTTGGGCGATCGCCTCGTGTTCCCGCGGATCAAACGCCTTGCCGACCGATTCAAATGGGGTCACCCCTTCGCTCTCGAGGAGCGAGAGAAGCTTTCGATTGATTGCGGCGACCCCCTCAACCCAGGGCTCAGCCGCGAGGCCTTCGGGGACGGCGGCCAGGGCGCGCTCGAGGTCATCGGCGACGGCCAACGTCTTGAAGAGCAGGGTTTCGCTGGCCAGCCCTGCCTCGCGCTCCCGCTCCTCGGCGGTGCGTCGGCGGAAGTTGGCAAAGTCCGCGGCGGTGCGCTGGTGGGCGGCAATCTGCTCGTCGCGCTCCAAGAGTGCGGCGGCGAGCGGATCGAGCTCCGGCGCTCCCTGCTCGGTGACCTCTGACTCGGTTGTTGGCTGGGTCATGCGTACCCCCTTTTGTGCTCAGCGGCCCCCGATTTGGGGAGGCCTCGTGCGTAAGTTAGCACTCAAAGGACTAGAGTGCTAACTCGCTGACGGGAGAATACGACGCGGGGCGACGCGAGTCAAGCGATGTGCATCAGCGGGGTCAATTCGAGCGCGCGCTACGCGCGGTGGAGGCGGGTGACCAGCTCCGAGAGGAGATTCGCAACGAACTGGACCGAGCCAACGGCCCTCGGATACGGCATGCGGGTTGGACCGAGGACCCCCACGACACCGAGCGCTTGGCCGGGCACCCCATACGGGGCGAGGATGAGGGAGACGCCGTGCATCTCAACCGGCGCGTTCTCGCTGCCAATAAAGAGCCGAACCTCTCCCCCCTGAGCGACGTCGTGAACCAATTCGCCGAGATAGCCTCGCCCCTCGAGCGCCGTGAAGACGTTGCGCACCCGTGAGCTCTCGGCGAACTCGGGTGCCTCCATGACGTTCAGGAGTCCGTCGCTGTACACCTGCTCCACCGCCGCATCGTCGATCTCGGCGAGCAGGCGGCTGGTGCGCTCAAGAACGGTCCGCACGATCGCCCGGTTCGTCAGTGACTCGGGGAGGCTCGTGGCGGCAGCGGCGAGTTGTGCAGCGCTCTTGTCCAACACCGTGGCGTTCAGTCGGGTGGCGACTGCACTCAGGGCATCTTGGTCGGCCCCCTCTGGGAGCGGCATGAGGGTGGGGCGCACGCTCCCGTCGCTCACCACGGCAATGAGCGTGGCGAGCCGATCCGCGGTGCGGACGAGATCTATGTGTCGAAGGCGCGCCGAGGTTGGGCGCATTGGCGTGGCGATTCCTGCAGCGCGCGATGAGCTTGCCAGGGTGGTAGCGGCGATGCGGAACCACTGGTCCGCGCCCCCGTCGGCCTGACCGAACTGGTGTCGAATCATGAGCTGGTCAACCGGAGCCACCTCATCAGGGGTGGCGATCTCCACGGCGTAGGTCCGATAACCGAGATCAGTCGGAATCCGCCCCGCTGAGGTGTGTGGCTGCATCAGGAGACCGAGCTCTTCAAGTTCGACCAGCACTCCACGTACGGTCGCGGGGGAGAGGCCGAGTTCGTACCGATCGGAGAGTGCAATCGAGCTCACGGGGGTGGCGGTGCGGATGTGCTCCTCCACGAGGGTGGCGAGGATGACGCGGGCGCGATCGTCTAGGAGTCCGGTGCGTCGCTGCCGTCGAACCATCTCCACCTCGCCACTTGGCACTCGCTAGATGCTGAGTGCTAACTCAAGTCTAGTGTGGACCGTCGTTTCGGGTCAAAGGCGTAACATGCACATCCATGACGAACGCACTGGCGATCCAGACCCGCGACCTGACCAAGCACTACGGGCGCTCTGGTGAGATCAAGGCACTGACCGCAGTCAACCTCGAGATCAAGGGGGGCGAGCTGTTCGGCTTTCTCGGTCCAAACGGCGCCGGGAAGAGCACCACAATTCGCACGCTCCTTGGCTTCCTGCATCCAACCTCTGGCTCCGCCTCTGTGCTCGGTCTCGACGTCGTCAAGGATTCGGTCGAGATTCGTCGTCGCGTCGGCTACCTCCCCTCAGGCTTTGCCGTGTATGACTACATGAGCGGGCGCGAATACCTCGACCACATGCGCGCGCTCAGCGGTCGACCATCACTGCTTCGCCATCGCGTCATGGAGGCGCTCGAGCTCTCCGATGCAATCTTGAAGCGACCGGTGCGCGACTACAGCCGCGGCATGCGCCAGAAGATCGGCGTGGTGCAGGCGCTTGAGACCGATCCAGAACTCCTCATTCTTGATGAACCATCGGAAGGCCTCGACCCGCTGATGCAGCGATCGCTCCAAGAGCTCCTCCTCGAGCGGGTTGCCGCTGGTCGCACCGTCTTCTTCAGCAGCCACCTGATCAGCGAGGTGGAGCGCATTTGCAGTCGGGTCGCCATCGTTCGCGGCGGCAAACTCGTTGCCCTTGAAACGGTCAAGAGCCTGGTTCGATTCCAGCGACGTCGTGTAGATGCCCTCGTGACACGCAAGCCGTCGCGTCTCGCCACACTCGCAGGCGTCTTCGGTGTGAAGGTCGCGCCAGAAGGGAAGAGCGGCTATCGAATCAGCTGCGAGGCTGAATCGGCGGCGGTGCCAAAGCTCATCGAGCGACTGCAAACATCGGGCCTTCGCGATCTTCTGATTGAGGCGGCGAGCCTCGAAGAGGCGTTCATGTCGTATTACGGCGACGCCAGGCACAGTACTGGTGCCGTGCAGGTCTTCCCTGAGGTTGCCGAGGTCAAGAGGTCGAAGCCGAAGGCCGCTGCCAAGCGACCAGTCACGAAGCGTGCACCCGCCAAACGTGCAGCTGTCAAGCGTGTGCCGACGAAGAAGATCGCCGCAACGAAGAGGCGCGCTCGATGATCAACATGGTCCTCTTCCGTCGGCTCATTCGCGGTCACCGCATTCGACTCGGCGTGGGTCTCGCCGTGGTCGTGATCTGGTCGCTCCTCTTCCCCGTCATCTACCAGGCCGTTCAAGAATCCCTGGCTGACAGCCCAGGTCGACCCCCGGGCGGGAATTTCTCCACGCTGGCTCGCACGATTTCAGTGGGTTTTATCCACCCAATCTCCATCGCCCTGTTCGGCATCTTGAGCGCTGGCCTCACCGTCGGTGCCCTCTCTGGTGAGCGACAGCGCGGCACCCTTGAGTTGCTACTGAGCCGTCCGCTCAGCCGCCGCACCATCCTCGCCACCATGTTGGTCGAGGGCTGGGTCGGATCGGCGCTTGTCTCACTCGCCTATATCGGTGGCACCATCCTCGGTGCACAAATCGCTGGCGTCACTGACCAGCTTGCCTTTGAGCAACTGCCGATACTCTGGGCGTACGGTGCGCTTTTCTGGGGCATGTTCGCCACAATCGGAATTGCCACCAGTGGCAGCTTTGATCGCACCACCCCCGCGATGGCAATCACCGTCTCGTTCATCATGTTCAACTACATCATTGAAGTCATAGGCTCATTCTGGGATGTTGTTGAGCCGTACCAGTTCCTCTCGCTCTTCAATCACTTCTCGCCCGTTGATCTACTTGAGGGAACCGTTGACGGGTCAGCGGCGCTGATCTTCGGCATCGTCGCACTTGTCGCCGCAATCTGGGCCTTCTACATCTTCCCGCGCCGCGATCTCGCCGCGCCAAACTGATCCGCGTCGCGCATAGGCGCGACGAGAGCTACACGATTCGAGAAAAGAGTTCGTTGCTCAGCAGGCGGCCGCGCAGCGTCAACTGAATACGTGTTGCATCGCTTGGATGTGGTGCGAGAAGCCCATTCGATTCACCCCACGTGATTGCTTCACCGAATCCATCGTGCACTGCGACGTCGCGCTCCACGCCGCGCGCCATGCGCAGCGCAAGGACCAAACCCTCGGCGGCTTGCGCCGCGTCGCTCTCGGCGACGCTCTCTCCACCCGGAGGAAGTTCGCCGCGCTGGAGCGCCCCCTCCCAGGCGTCGAGGTTAGCGGAGTTCCAGCGACGGGTGAGGCCATCAAAGGCGTGTGCGCCCGGGCCAACGGCGGCAACGCTGGCACGCTCCCAATAGAGAGTGTTGTGTTTCGACTCATGGCCTGCGGTCGCCCAGTTGCTGATCTCGTACCAGCTGTAGCCGGCAGCCGGGAGGCGGCTGTTGAGATGCTCGAGCTCCTGCGCTCCGCGCTCTTCATCTTGGGCCGCTGCCGCACGCTCCCGCCACGCGACAGCACCCGCGGGGGTGGCGAGTCGGTCGTCGCCAGCCTCATCAGGGCCGAGGCTGAGGGTGAGGGCGTAGACGCTCAGGTGGTCGGGGGCGAGGGTGATCGCCGCGTCGAGGCTGGCCGCCCAGGCGTCGAACGGCAGATCAGGGAGATCGGCGAGTAGATCCATCGAGAGGCTGGCGAACCCTGCGGCTCGGGCGGCGGTGATCGTCGCCACCACATCGTCGGGGGTGTGCCGTCGGCCGAGGGTGCGGAGGGCGGTGGTATCCATCACCTGCACCCCCACGCTGAGCCGCGTGACGCCGGCCTGCACGACACCGGCCAGATCGCCCCGCTCATCGGCACCGGGGTTCGCCTCGAGGGTCACCTCGGCGTCGGAGGTGAGTCCGAAACGATCGCGAATGCGCTCGATCAGCGCGGCGAGCCGGTCGGTGGGCAACAGCGATGGGGTGCCACCGCCGAGGTAGAGGGTTTCGAGCGGCATTCGACTGGCTGAGCCGAGACTGCCGAATTGAGCATCCATCAACTTCGCGCGCAGGTCGATCTCCCGTTCAATCGCGGAGAGGTAGCCGCCCATGCGAGAGCGAGGGCCAAAGGCCCTGGCACCGGCAACAACAACAAAATCGCAATAGGGGCAGAGCGATCGGCAGAATGGAACGTGCAGGTAGAGGCCGCGCGGTGGCGCGGGCTGCGCGCCCGTCGTCACGTCAATCGGCGTCGGTGCGCAAGACGGCGAGGAAGGCCTCCTGCGGAATCTCGACGGAGCCGACGCGCTTCATGCGCTCCTTCCCCTCTTTCTGCTT
>CAINNT010000012.1 GCA_903851225.1 uncultured Chloroflexota bacterium | reverse complement strand
GCGCGCCGAGCTCCTCGCCCTAGTACGCGAAACGGTAGCTCGAGTTCGCCGCGAGGGTGACTCTGCCGTCCTCGACTACGCGCGTCGCTTCGACGGCGGCGCGCCCGATTCGCTACGCGTGGCCGCGGCAGATCTCGAGGCAGCGCTCATATCTTTGGCGCCGATCGAGCGGCAGGCCTTGGAGCGTGCGATTGACAACGTGCGGCGCTTCCACGCCGCGCAGCTACCTGCCCCACTATCGCTCGAAACCTCGCCGGGCGTGCGCTGCGAGCGCATCGTCCGCCCGATCGACGCGGTGGGACTGTATGTCCCCGGCGGCTCGGCGCCGTTGCCATCAGCTTTGATCATGTCCGCCGTGCCTGCCGAGCTCGCTGGTTGTCGACGGCGCGTGTTATGCACACCCGCTGCTCGTGGCAAACCGATACATCGCTCTATTCTGGCAACGGCCAAACTGCTCGGCATCACGGAGGTGTTCGCGGTCGGTGGCGCACAAGCGATCGCCGCGATGGCGTACGGCACTGAGACCATTCCCAAGGTCGACAAGATCGTAGGTCCGGGCTCAGCATGGGTGACGGCGGCCAAACAAATCGTGGCGGAGGATGCGGCAGGTGCCGCACTCGACCTACCGGCAGGGCCCTCGGAAGTACTCGTCATCGCCGATGAGTCAGCGAATGCCGCCTTCGTCGCGGCCGATTTATTAGCTCAGGCAGAGCACGATCCGCTTTCACAGGCCATCCTGCTCACCACCTCGCAGACATTAGCCAACGCGGTCCGCTCCAGCGCGTTAGCGCAGCTACCGAGCCTGTCGCGTCGCGATATCCTCGAGCAATCGTTAAAGCGCAGTCGCTTGATCATCGTTGGCGACCTCGCGACGGCATTCAGCATTTCGAATGAGTACGCGCCGGAGCACCTGATACTGCACGTGCGTGAGGCACGCCAGCATCTACCGTCGATCACTTCGGCAGGTTCCATTTTCTTAGGACCCTGGAGTCCCGAGCCGATGGGCGATTACTGCTCAGGCACCAATCACGTCCTGCCAACCTATGGCTATGCGCGGGCTTACAGCGGGCTATCCGTGCACGATTTTCTCAAGCGTATTACGGTGCAAGAACTCACCCCCGAGGGCCTGCGCGACCTCGGACCTACGGCGAGCATTCTGGCCGGTATGGAGGGGCTCGATGCGCATGCGCTCGCGGTCGATCTGCGTTTGGCAGCACTGCAATCATGAGTGATCGTACGATCGATGGCATCGAGGCGGTCCTCGCGCTTGCACGCGTGGACATTCGCGCCCTAAAGGCTTACGAGCACGCTCAGTGGCGACCCGAGCTGCAACGACTCCATGCGAACGAGTCACCGTGGCCGCCACTCTCCTGCGCCGATGGAGCGCCGCGCCACCACTATCCCGAGCCTCAACCTGCAGAGCTCGTGGCTGCGATGGCGGCGTATTACGGCATCGCGACGGATCAACTTTTGGTCGGCCGCGGCAGTGACGAAGGTATCGACTTGCTGACGCGAGCCTTCTGCCGTGCCGAGCATGATGCCGTGCTGGTGTGTCCGCCGACCTTTGGTATGTACTCGGTAGCAGCGACTATTCAAGGCGCTAAGGTAGTGTCGATACCGCTACTTGCGAATTTTCAGCTCGATCTGCCGTCGATCCTGTCCGCCCTCAACAGTGCCTCGGCGGCGCCAATCAAGCTCGTCTGGTTATGCTCGCCGAACAATCCCACCGGCAATGCACTCTCGCGTGCGGATATCGATGCCGTCATCGAAGCCGCGCGCGGTCGCGCCGTCGTCATCGTCGATGAGGCCTACGCCGAGTTCTCGGATGAGCCATCGTGGATCTCGTCGCTAACCGTGAACCCTCACCTCGTGATCCTTCGAACGCTCTCCAAGGCTCACGGACTAGCGGGCTTGCGCGTCGGTGCGGTGCTTGCTCACGCCGCGATCATTCAGTTACTGCGCAAAATCATCCCGCCCTATGCACTACCGATCGATAGCGCTCGTTTGGCAACCATCGCGATGGAGACAGCCGCACTCGCAGT
>CAINNT010000011.1 GCA_903851225.1 uncultured Chloroflexota bacterium | reverse complement strand
TGCTGAGAGCGCGTAGGTGCCGAGCATGATGCGTCGTCGCACCTCTGGACCGAACCCGCGGCCACGCGTCTCGAGGTACCCGTTCAACAGCTCTCCCCCACCATGCTTCGAGGCTCCGTAACGAATGCCGTCAAACCGCGCAAGATTTGCGGATGCCTCTGCTGGGGCGACGATGTAATAAGTTGCAAGTGCATGCTCAGTCGAGGGCAGGCTGACCTCTTCAACGATCCCGCCCGCCGATTCAAGTGCTGCGACCGCATCGCGAACGGCGCGCTCCACGCCAGCCTCCATGCCGGCGACGAAGTACTCCTTCGGCAGGGCAAAGCGCTTGCCACGAATGGCCGAAGCCGCAGCATCGCCGCTCGGAAGGTTCAGCAGCGCCGCATCGAGCGGACTGCGCGAACTTGTCGCGTCATGGGCATCAGCGCCCGCAATCGCGTGGAGCAAGAGGCCCGCGTCTTGCGCCGTTCGTGCGAATGGTCCCACCTGATCCAGCGACGAAGCGAAGGCGACAATCCCGTACCGCGAGACGCGACCATAGGTTGGCTTGATCCCGACGATGCCTGTCAGGCTCGCGGGCTGACGAATAGAGCCGCCTGTATCGGTGCCAATGGAGAGCGGGGCGTGGAGCGCCGCCACGGCAGCCGATGAGCCGCCTGACGAACCACCCGGAACGCGATCGATGCCCCACGGGTTCACCGTTTTCTTGTATGCTGAGAATTCGGTCGATGAGCCCATGGCGAACTCATCCATGTTGGTCTTGCCCAGGATCACGGCGCCCGCCCCTTTCAACCGCGCGGCGATCGTTGCGTCGTAGGGGCTGATGTACCCCTCAAGAATTCGGGACCCTGCGGTTGTCGGAGTACCGGTGACGTTGACGAGGTCCTTCAGAGCGACAGGGACGCCGAGGAGTGGCGGAAGAGCGCTGAGGGCCGCCGAGCCCTCGGCTCGCGCAGCGGCGAAGCGCGCATCGGCACGATCGGCTTCAGCCCGCGCCTCTTCGTGTCGTAGGTGGAGCCATGCACCGAGGACGTCGTCTTCTCGCTCAATGACGGCAAGCAGCTCGTCTGTGACGGCGCGTGAGGTTGTTGCCCCCGATTGGAATGCCGCGCGCAGTTCGGTTGCCGTGGCGCGACGCACGCTCTCCGCGTTCACCCGTCGGCCTCCTCGGAGAGAATCGCCTGCACGCGCACGAAGTCGCCGCTACGAGCTGGTGCATTCATTAAGGCGTCGTCAACCGGAAGCGATGGTTCGGCGATGTCATCGCGCAGAGGCATCGCCTGCACGATCGTCTGTGCGCTCGGGGGCACGCTTGAGGTGTCCACCTCGGCGAGGTGCGCCCACTGCTCGAGGATGAGGTTCAAGTCGCCCTGGAGCTTCCCCAGCTCATCACTCGTGAGGCCAAGGCGCGCAAGGGCGGCGACGCGCTCCACTTCGTCACGGGTCAGCTCACTCATGCGGGAATCCTACCCGCCCGACGGCTCGGCCCCTAAGAGGGCGATGAAGCCCGCCTCATCGATGATCTGGATTCCGAGCTTCTCCGCGGCGGCGCGCTTGGAGCCCGCCTTCTCGCCAGCCACGAGCAGCGTCGTCTTTGCGGTCACCGCATCAGCGACGGCCCCTCCCGCTGCAACGATTCGATCTTGCGCCTCACGACGGCTCCAGCCCGTTGAGGTCAAGGTGCCCGTCACGACCACGACGTGGCCCGAAAGCGGGCCTCCGGCAGCAGGCGATGCCGCATCGGTGGGGGTTGCGACGAGCCCGGCGTCGAACAGGTCTTCGAGGGCTGCGCCCGCCGTGCCGGTGGTGAACGCGGAGGCGATGCTCTCCGCCACGATCGCACCGACTCCTGGGATCGCCGTCAACTCCTCGGCGGTCATCGAGCGCAGGGTAGCGAGCACGGCGCGACCCCACCCTGCTCCACTGGTCGGTGGAACTCGTCGCTGGAGCTCGGTCGCCAGATCCTTCGCCGTCGCCTCTCCCACATGTCGAATGCCCAGCGCGACAAGTACGCGCCACAACTCTCGATTCCGACGTGCCTCGATCATGCCAAGCACGTTGCTGATGCGATTCGGCCCATCGCGGCGAGAGCCATCACTCAGGCTTCCCATGCGGTCCAACCCATCGAGCTGCTCAGCGGTGAGTCGATAGAGGTCACCGACCCGACGCACTACACCACGCTCCACCAGCTGTGCGAGCAGCTTCTCGCCAACGCCCTCAAGGTCGAGTGCGCCACGACCCACCGCGTAGCGCAACGTTTCAAAGTTCTGGGCTGGGCAGGAACGGTTTGGGCAGCGATGGCGAACTTCGTCGCGCACCACCGCTGTGTTGCACGATGGACAGTGCGTTGGCATGGAGAACTCGGGGAGCGGTGATGTGCGGCGCTCGGCAATCCCGCGCACGACCTCAGGTATGACATCACCCGCCTTCTGCAACACCACGATGTCGCCCACACGAACATCCTTGCGGCGAATCTCATCGATGTTGTGCAGCGTGGCCCGGCGCACTGTTGAGCCGGCAACGAGAACCGGCTCCATCTCTGCCACAGGGGTGAGATACCCGGTGCGACCAACCTCAACGCTGATGCCGAGGAGGCGTGTCGTCACCTGCTCCGGTGGAAACTTGTAGGCGATCGCCCACTTTGGTGATCGCGCAATGTATCCGAGCAGCTCTTGATCGGCGACCGCATCCACCTTGAGCACCGCACCATCGGTCTCGTACTCGAGGGAGCGGCGCTTCTCGACCCACTCCGTGAGGAACGAAGCCGCACTCGCCCCGGTGAGACCGGCACGGGCGTTCTGCTCCGTGGGTAGTCCGAGTTCATGGAGGCGGCGGAGCGCCGCACTCTGGGCGGCGGGCGCTGGCTCTTCAAAGAGTTGGTAGGCGAAGAATGCAAGGTTCCGCTGCGCAGTAATCGCCGCGTCTTTCTGTCGAAGGGATCCCGCGGCCGAGTTGCGAGGGTTCGCGTACAAGGGGAGGCCAGCGGCCGCGCGCTCTGCGTTCAGTGTCGCAAACGATGTCTTCGGCATGTAGATCTCGCCGCGCACTTCGCAACTCACCGACTCCTTCAGTTTTGCCGGTATTGCACGAATCGTTCGGACGTTTGCGGTGACATCCTCGCCAGTCGTGCCATCGCCGCGGGTTGCGGCACGCACCAGGGTTCCGCGCTCGTAGATCAGGCTGATCGCGAGTCCATCGATCTTTAGCTCTGCGACAAGCTCAGGCTCACGTCCGCCAAGTCCTTTCGCCGCGCTGGTGGCAAAGGCCGCAACCTCCTCGGGCGAGAAGGCGTTGGCGAGACTGAGCATCGGGCGTTCGTGTCGAACCTCAGTCAACTTGACTGCAGGATCCCCCCCGTCGTCCCCACTCGCCCCAACACGCTGCGAAGGAGAGTCTGGTGTTACGAACTCAGGATGTGCCGACTCTAGCGCGTTGAGCTCAACACGAAGTGCGTCGTACTCGGCGTCGGTGATCGTTGGCGCATCCTCGATGTAGTAACGACGATCGGCTTCGGTGATTGCCGCAACGAGTTCGCGATAGCGGGCGGCTGGGGCGAGCCTCTTCGCGGTCATCCCTGTACCTCCAGGTTTGCGATGCTTGCCGCAAGAGTCTTCACCCCTGACCCGGCGAAGGCGATCGTGACCTCCTCATCATGGCGGGTCAGCTTCGATGTGACGACGATCCCTTCGCCGAACGTGGCGTGCAGGACGCGGTCTCCGTCACGGAAGTAGCGTTCCCCTGGGATCCGAACCCGAACGGGCGCAGCGACACGTGGCCGCAGTTGCGGAAGAACGGGGGTTCCCGTCGCAGAAGGTAGAGCGGTGCCATCGCCGCGACCTGTGGCTGCCCACGGTGGGATTCGGCCGACTGGCTGCAGCAGTTCCGGCGCTTCGCCGATGTATTCGTCGTCATCCGGCGCCTCGTCAATTCCATCGGTATCTGGAACCTGAAGCGAGCCGGAGCGCGCTCCAGCACTGTAGGCGCGCCGTCGCGCCTCGAGGTCGCGACCGGGACGGAACGAGCCACTCGGCGCCCCTGGGGTGCCACTCCCCTCTCGCCACGACTCGCCACCAGCAAATCCAGCACGAGCAGAGCGGAAGCCGCGGCCGAACCGTGTCTCGCCCTCGGCGCGTGGGTCGTCGTCGTTGACCACATCAAGCAGCTCCTCGGGGATCTCCGCAAGGAAACGCGATGGCGCACCGTCACCTTCACCCCAGCCACGACGAAGGGCATAGGAGAGGCTGAGGCGTCGCTTCGCGCGGGTGATCCCCACGTAGCAGAGGCGCCGCTCCTCCTCCATCTGCTCCTGATCCATGAGCGAACGACTGTGCGGGAAGAGACCTTCGGTTAACCCGGAGATGAAGACGGTCGGCCACTCCAGCCCCTTGGCTGCGTGGAGTGTGATGAGCGTCACTCGCTCGGCATCACCGTCGAATGCATCCTGATCTGCGACCAGCGCCGTCTCTTCAACAAATCGATCAAGTGCGTCAAGTGGAGCGAGGTCCACAAACCTGCCAGAGATTCCTCGCAGTTCAAGAAGGTTCGCCCAACGCTCTTCACCCTCGACACCTTCAGAGGCGAGATGCGCGCGCAGCCCCGACTCTGAGTAGACCCCATCGAGTAGCTCAGGAAGCGTGACCGCAGCGATGCGATCTCGCAGCCGGTTGATCACATCGGCGATGCCCGCAAGTGAGTTTCTGGCACGGGTGTTCACACCAGCCACTTCGCCACGACCGGCCGCGGCAATCACCTGCCCGTATGGGGTTCCCTCTGGCGCACTGACGCTCGGCGCTGCCGCAGCCCGGAGCAGTTCGATCGTCTTGTCGCCAATCCCGCGTGGCGGCACGTTCAGGATGCGCTCATAGGAAATACGGTCGGTGTCGCTGCGCAGCACGCGGAGCCAGGCGAGGGCATCCTTGACCTCACGGCGCTGGTAGAAGCGCGTGCCGCCAATCAACTGGTACGGAACGCTTGAGCGCAGGAGTGCCTCTTCAATCGCGCGCGACTGAGCGTTGGTGCGATACAGGATGGCGATCTCGCTCAGGCTGACGGGTGCCGGTGCATCGGCACGGCGTCCAGTCACCGCAGCGGAGGCCTCCTCGATGCGCCGCACGATCCAGGCCGCCTCATCTTCAGGATCAAACGCGCCGTAGACGGTGATCTGGTCACCGCCCTCGAGTTCGGTCCACAGCTTTTTCTTCTTCCGTCCCTGATTATTCGAGACGACACCGTGTGCGGCATCGAGGATCGTTTGGGTTGAGCGGTAATTCTGCTCGAGCGGCACCACCTCAGCCGTTGGCCAGTCGCGCTCAAAGTCGAGAATGTTGCGAATATCCGCCCCGCGCCAGCTATAGATGGATTGGTCATCGTCACCCACTACGCACAGGTTGCCGTGTGTGGCGGCAAGCTCGCGCACCCAGGAGTACTGAATGCGGTTGGTATCTTGGTACTCATCGACGTGCAGGTACTCCCACTTCGCACGGTAGCGGTCGGCCACCGCCGGAGCCTCCTGGAGCAGGCGCAGCCCTTCAAGCAGAAGATCGTCGAAGTCAAGGGCATCGAGGCGCTTCAGTTCGGCGGCGTAGCGACGCGCAAACCGAGCGATAAGGCGCTCGTGGTGGGTGACCGCGCGATCCTCCATCTGGTCGGCGGAGAGACCGTCGTTCTTGGCGCGACTGATCGCACCAAGGATGAGGCTCGGCTTCGTCTCACCAGTCGCGGGGAGATCGTCCTCTTTCAGAAACCCCTTGATGACGCGCGCCTGATCATCGGCGTCGTAGATGGCGAACTCCTTGGGTAGACCGATCGCCTCACCATCGCGGCGCAGCATCCGCGCGCAGAGGCTATGGAAGGTGCCCATTGCCACATCGCGCGCCGCTTCACCAATCATCTCGTGGAGACGATCGCGCATCTCGGCGGCGGCCTTGTTCGTGAATGTCACGGCAAGGATCTTCCACGGGGCAACACCCTCGTGCTGAATGAGCCAGGCAATCCGGTGCGTGATCACCCGGGTCTTCCCTGAGCCGGCCCCCGCGAGGACCAGAAGTGGGCCAGCTGTGGTGGTTACCGCGCGGCGCTGGGCGTCGTTCAACGGTCCGAGGATGCGCTCTTCGATGTCACTCCGCGCCGCGCCCGCTGGGGCAGCTGGATAGGGATGAGAGCGGTCGACTAGCGAAGGTTCACCTGTGGGATCGAGGGGGAGGCTCACCCCCATATTCTACCGCTCGCCACGCTCCATCCGCGAAAAACGAAGAGGACCCTCGGCCCCGCCGAGAGTCCTCTTCACTGGGTGCGTCAGAGGATTAGAAGTCCATCTCCCCGCCATGGCTATGGCCACCAGGAGCGGCTGCCTCCTTCTTCTCCGGAATGTCGCTTACAACCGCCTCGGTCGTCAGCACCATTGCGGCAACCGATGCAGCGTTCTGCAGGGCAGATCGCGTCACCTTCGCAGCGTCGACGATCCCCTTCTCGAACATGTCGACCATGGTGTCGGTCGACGCGTCAAAGCCGGTTCCGCGCTTCGCCTTCAGGATCGACTCGATCACAACGTCGCCGCGTGCACCAGCGTTCTCAGCGATCTGGCGAGCAGGTGCCTCAAGCGCACGGCGGACGATGTCCACGCCGACCTGCTCGTCACCCTCGAGCTTGATCTTGTCAAGTGCACCACGCGACTGCAGCAGCGTGGTGCCACCGCCGGCGACGATCCCCTCCTCGACGGCCGCTCGGGTCGTCGAGAGGGCATCCTCGATGCGGTGCTTCTTCTCCTTGAGCTCGACCTCGGTGGCTGCGCCAACCTTGATCACCGCAACGCCGCCCGAAAGCTTGGCGAGGCGCTCCTGGAGCTTCTCCTTGTCGTAGTCCGACGTGGTCTCCTCGACCTGCGCCTTGATCTGCGCCATGCGCGCCTTGATCTCGGCTGGCTTCCCCGCGCCATCGACGATGGTCGTGTTGTCCTTGGTCGATACGACCCGTCGTGCCGTGCCGAGGTCATCGGCCGTGACGCTGTCGAGCTTGCGGCCGACCTCTTCCGAGATCACCGTGCCGCCAGTCAGCACCGCGATGTCGCGGAGCATCTCCTTGCGTCGGTCGCCGAAGCCCGGCGCCTTCACCGCAAGCACCTGCACGGTGCCGCGGATCTTGTTCACCACAAGGGTGGCGAGCGCCTCACCATCGACATCCTCGGCGATGATCAGGAGCGGTCGGCCGGTGCCGACTGCCTTCTCGAGCGCTGGGAGAGCATCGGCAACGGCCGAGATCTTCTTGTCGGTGATGAGGATCGCTGGATTGTCGAGCTGCGCCTCCATGCGATCCGAGTTGGTCACGAAGTATGCCGAGATATAGCCGCGGTCAAACTGCATCCCCTCCGTGTACTCCTTGTCGAGTCCAAGAGACTGCCCCTCTTCCACGGTGATCACGCCGTCCTTGCCGACCTTCTCCATCACCTCGGCGATCAACTCGCCGACGCTTGGATCAGCGGCAGAGATTGAAGCAACGGCCGCGATCTGCTCGCGCGTATCAACCTTGCGGGACTGCGCCTTGATCTCGGCAACAACGGCCGCGACCGCCTTGTCGAGGCCACGCTTAATC
>CAINNT010000010.1 GCA_903851225.1 uncultured Chloroflexota bacterium | reverse complement strand
GCGCTCCGTGCGCAGGAAATAGACGTCGGCGTTCTCGCCCGAAAGCAGCGACGGGAGCGGCCGTGGGACGGGTCGCGTTGGGCGATCAAGTTCAGCCATACGACAAGCATAGACCTGTGACGAAGGATCGGAGGCTACCCCTCCAGGCGTTCCGCGAGATCGGGAATGGCCCGCAAGAGAGGCTGGTTGCGGCGCGGAGAACCGTCGTCAGCAGGGATGCGCCCGCCGATCCAGATCCATGCGGCGGTCTCATCCAGAAGTCGATCCGCGATCAGCACCGACCGGGCCAATGCCTCGATGAGATCGCGTTCGGTCGCCTGCTCTGCGCGGAGCTCAATGCTGAGCACTGGCCGGCCATCTTCCGCGATGCCGAACTTTGCAAAGAGGTACGTGTCGTTCCATTCCAAGAGGCGGCGATATGCCTTACGCAGACCGTCGCCAAGTGGAGGTGCCAGATGCGCCCAGACCACGATCACACCACCTGGGCGTGCATCATGGATAAGCGAGAGGCGTAGAGCCCGTCGACGCTCCCCATCAAGCTCGAGATCCCACACCGTTGCGAGATCGCGACGATGTGGCTCTGGCGCAACGATGCCGAAACGTTCAAGCAGGGCGGGGATCGACGAAACGTCTAGCGCGGGCACGTGACTACTGCGCCGTACGAGGATGGTTCCAGGTGCGCGCCGCCTTGATCGTCGCACCGGCCTTCACGCTGTTGGCTTCCGGCCAATCCGTGAGGCTGGCCTCTGCGTCCACCAGGACGTTCCGCCCAACAGTTGCTCCATCAGGGACGACCGCCTGCTTTCCGATCACGACCAGCCCAGTGGCGAGCATCTCCGGATTCGCGCGATTCGGCGCTCCAGGGAGTTCGCCAGCGCCGACCTTCGCATCTCTACCGACGCGTACCTCTTTGTCGATGATGGCGTGATCAATGATCGCGCCGGCACCAATCACCGCATCGAACATCACGATGCTGTCACGCACAACGGCACCGCGGCCCACATGAACCCCTGGCGACAGGACGCTGCGCTCCACGGTCCCCTCAACCACACAGCCGTGCGAGATCATCGACCGCTCAATACGCGCATCGGCGCCGATTCGTGCCGGTGCGCGCTCCTCAGAGCGAGTGAGGATCAGCCAGTCGCGCTCAAACAGGTCAAGGGCAGGCGTAGATTCAAGTAGGGCCATGGTTGCTTCGAAATATGCTGGGAGGGTTCCCACATCCTGCCAATACCCACGGAACTTGTGCGCCATCACCTTGGCTCCACCGGCAACCATGGCGGGGAGCACATCTGCGCCAAAGTCGGGTCGAGCCTGATCGAGCCATGCGGCGAGCGCGTCGGCGGTGAACGCGTAGATTCCCATGCTTGCGAGGCGACTTGTTGGTCGCTTCGGCTTCTCTTGGAACCCGGTGATGCACTTGCGGCCATCAACGTCAACGACGCCCATGCGACGCGCATCTTCGAGGCTCACCTCGCGAACCGAGACTGTCACGTCGGCACCACTGCGGCGGTGCGCGGCGATAAAACGCTC
>CAINNT010000009.1 GCA_903851225.1 uncultured Chloroflexota bacterium | reverse complement strand
TCTAATCTCGGCGGTGGCGGACACGCCGAAGCGGTTCTTGAAGCGTCAGGCCCACGCGGGCTCCTGCTCGGCATCGATGCAGATGGCGGTGCCATTGCGATGAGCCGCACTCGACTCGCAGGTTTCGGTGAGCGCCTCTCAACGTTCCACGGAAGCAGCGCGCATCTTGCACGCGCGATTACGGAGGCGGGGTTCAGCGAAGTCGACGGAGTCTACTTTGATCTTGGCCTCTCCTCGGACCAACTGGTTGATCGCGAGCGCGGATTTGGCATTCGGGCGGGTGGCCTACTAGATCTTCGTTTCGACAAGCGAGCCGGTGAGTCAGCCGCGGATCTGATCGCGCACGCGAGCGCTGCAGATCTCGAGCGGATGTTTCGTGACTACGGCGAAGAGCCACACGCAGCAAAGATCGCGCGAGCCATTGTTGCGGCGCGGGCAAGTGCGCCAATCACGACCGCAGAGGCGCTCGCGGCACTGGTCGAGGGGAGCGTGCCGAAGCGCTATGGCCCACCCTCGCGCATCCATCCCGCTACCCGTGTCTTCCAAGCGCTGCGCATCGTAGTCAACGACGAGTTGACTGCACTTGCGACTGCGCTCTCCGCGGCAATTGCTGCCCTGCGCGTGGGTGGACGAATCGTGGTGCTCACGTATCACTCGCTCGAAGATCGAATCGTGAAGCAGGCGTTTGCTGCCGCTGCACGCGAGTGCATCTGCCCGCCACGGGTGCCTGTCTGTACCTGCAACAATCGCGCAACGCTTCGCGTCATCACAAAGCACCCAACAACTGCCAGCGAAGAAGAGATTGCTGCAAACCCACGGAGTCGCAGCGCAAAGCTTCGGGCTGCTGAACGACTGGAGCGTGCCGCATGACCACGATCGGTCGTCCGCTGCGCGGCGCACGGTTGGTAACCCCGCCGTATCAGCCCCGAGTCTCTGATGGTCGTGCCGCTGCGGCGGCACGTCAGCGAACGGCGATCCGAAACGCTTTTCAACCTTCGACCACGGCAGCAGGAACGGGATCAATCCGGGTTGGAAGTCGCTTGCCGATTGGTGCGCCGGTACCACGCACCGCAGTCGTCCCGGGAGCAGCTCCGCGCGGGCGAATCGGTGTCAGTTCGTGGAACGCGGTGGAGCGGCACGGTGGAATCAGCGCGAAGTTTGGCGCAATGCTCATGCCTTTCGCCGCCCTTTTTGGCGCATTCTTCATTCTGACCATCCTCTCAATTGGGATTGCAACGTCAAGCGCCAAGGTGACGATCCTTCTCGATGAGCAGACTCGGCTGATGGAAGAGATTCGCGTCGGCGAGACCGATATGAGCCGACTCGGCCGCGAACCTGCGGTGCGTCGACGGGTAACCGATCTGGGCGTTATGCAGCTCGTGGACCCGCTTGTCGTGGAGGTTCGCTAGATGGCATCAGACCCACGCACCCTTCGCACCGACTCGCGCTCTCGTGCCAACTTCGTCACCTTTGTTCTGATTCTCGTTGCTGGCGTGTGCGTCGCGCGCCTTGGCTACTGGCAGGTGGTTGCTCGCGACCAGCTGCTCGAGGCCGCCGCCGCCCAGCTGCGTACGACGGTCACGAATGAGCCCATTCGAGGGACCATCACCGACCGAACAGGTGCCGTCGTCCTTGCCACCACCGTGTTGCGCCATCGCCTCCTCTCCCAGGGCTCGTCGACCTCAGTGACTGACCGGGCAGCGACAGCTGAGGCACTGATCGAGGCACTCGCGTTGAGCCCGTCGACCGCCTCCAAGGTGCGGGCCGTCCTCGAATCTGGCCGGAAGTGGGCGGTGCTCCTTCCAACCCTTGACGATGCCCAGACCGAAATCGTTCGGGGCGAGATTGCGGCGGATCGGGTCCGTGGCGTCACCCTTGAAGAGGTGCGCGTTCGCCTCTATCCCCAGCCTGGTGGGGGGGTTGGGACCACGCTCGCCAGCCACGTCCTTGGATTCGTCAATGCTGATGGTGTCGGCCAGTACGGCCTCGAGGAGTATTACAACGAGCAGCTCGCTGGTGCCGCCAGCGTAAGCACGACGATCCGCGGCTCAGATGGTCAACTTGAAACGACCCAAGTGACGGCTGGGCGTACGCCATCAAACCTCCAGCTGTGCATTGACGCCACGCTGCAAACGCTGGTGGAGCAGGAGGTAACCACTGCGGGGATTGCGGACGACGCCGAATCGGTGAGCGCCATCGTGATGGACCCGTATACGGGCGCGATCATTTCGTCGGCCTCATGGCCCTCGTACGATGCGAACAACTTTGGTGTGACCGCAGCACGTGATCCGAGTCGCTTCATCAATCCTGCCACGACCAGTGTCTACGAGCCTGGATCGGTGATGAAGGCAATTACCTCGGTTGCCGCGCTCGAGTCAGGCCTCTACACGCCCACCAGCCGCATTCAAGATGAGACCGTGCTCACGCTCGACAACGGTGCGACAAAGGTGCGCAACTCAGACTTGAAGTCCAAAGGGTCGATGACACTCACAGCAGCGTTGGCGTGGAGCCGCAACGTTATCTTCAGCAAGGTTGGCCTCTCACTCGGTAGCGACGCACGCGAAGCTGCAGCGCGCATGTATGCGACGTGGCTGCGATTTGGATTCGGTGGCAAGACCGGCATTGATGTGGTTGGAGAGAGCCAGGGATTGGTGAACGACCCAGCCGATCGAAGATGGCGAGAGATTGATGTCGCAAACGCATCGTTTGGCCAGGGTGTGGGCACCACGCTGATCCAGCTTGCCGTCGCCTATTCAGCGCTCGTCAATGGCGGTGTGCTCGTGAGGCCACGACTCGTTGAGTCCATTGATGGCGTGACGGTTCCAATCACGGTACGCGGCGCGGCGACATCGCCAGAGGTCTCCGCTCACATGGTTCACATGACCAGCCAGGTGACATCTAGCGTGCCGTTTTACGCCAGGCTGACGCAGATGGACGGATACTCCTATGGCGGGAAAACTGGTACCGCACAGATCTGGTTGAAGGATGCCGACGGGGGGAAGGGTGCGTGGGACTTTGAGCACTACAACTTCACCTTCGTCGGTTGGGTCGGCAAGACTGCCCCGGAATACGTGATTGCGATCTCGATCCGCCGCGGAACACCTGTGACACAGCGACAAGGTGCAATCGTCAATCGAATCGAGTCATTCGAACTGTTCCGCCGTGTCGCCCAAGACCTCATCTCCGTCTACAACATCCCCCCCGCCGTTGCCGCCGCAACTGGCGGCTTGACTTCCCCCACCCACCCCGGCGTGCCGGAACCCTCCGCTCCGGTTATGCCGGCGGTGGGTGGGGATCTCCCAACCTTCCGCAGCGGGAGGCGCGGCTGATGGCGCTCTCTGCTGCGCCTCGTACTGTCAGCGGTCCTCTCGCCACTTCGGGACACGAACTGGCGAGCCTCTTCGGCGGCCAGTTGATCGTCGATGGAGACAAGCCGATCCGCGGTTGTGCGGTTGACTCGCGTCTTGTTGTGCCTGGTCAACTCTTCCTCGCCCTACCAGGAGAGAAGACCCACGGCATCCGACACGCAGTCGAAGCGCTTCGCGCCGGGGCGACCGCGATCGTCGTTGAAGGGGGCGATGCTACGGATGAGACTCGGCAAGTTTTGGCTGAGGTGGAGCTCGCGACGCAAGCGGCAGGTGCCTCGCTGATCGGTGTTGAGAGCGGGCGTGTTGCCCTCAGCCGTGCCGCGACCGATTGGCGGAGCCGGTTCACCGTTGAGGTGATTGGCGTCACTGGCTCAGTTGGGAAGACGACCACGAAGCAGTTCATCGCCGCTGCCCTCGGGGGCGAATCCGCCGGCTGCGCCGCCACCCCGGGGAATGCGAACAACGAGATCGGCTTGCCGATGTCCCTGCTGAATCTCCCCGACGGGACGATGCGCTTCGTCGCCGAGATGGGGATGTATGTCGAGGGAGATATTCGCGAGCTCTGCACCATGGCACGACCCCGAATCGGCGTCGTCACCGCCATCGATGCCGTGCATGCCGAGCGGGCCGGCGACATCGATGCAATCGAGCGAGGGAAAGGCGAGCTCGTCGCGGCGCTGCCACCAGAAGGTTGGGCGATCCTCGCCGCCGATGACCGTCGTGTCGCGCGACTCGCCGCTCGAACCCCGGCGCGAAGCCGTACGGCGGGTCATGCTGCAACTGCTGATGTTCGCATCGTTGAAGCGACGCTCGATGAAGCATTGGGACACACGATCGTCACGCTGGAAATCCGCACGGAAACGGTGCGCGTCGATTTGCCGCTCTTTGGACTGCAGTTCGCCAAGGCCGCTGCACTCGCGATTGCGGCCGCTGATCTCTGTGGCGTTGCCCCAAGCGAAGCTGCAGCTCGACTTGAATCTGTCCAGTTACCGTCGGGACGAGCGACGGTGCGCATGATGTCGGGCATCCGAGTGATCGATGACGCCTACAACGCTGCGCCTACCAGCATGTTGGCGGCGCTGGCCACCCTCCAGGCCTGTCGGCCACGCCGTTTCGCGGCGCTCGGCGCGATGGGGGAGCTCGGAACATATGCAACCGACGCCCACCTCGCCATCGGTCACACAGCAGCTACGAGCGGGCTCGAACTGCTCATCGTCTTCGGCTCAGAGGCCGACGGCATCGCAGAAGGGGCACGGGCTGGCGGAATGCCAATCGAGAAGATCATGCGCCTCAGTAGCGACGCAGCAGGCATCACGGCTGCTATCGGACTCCTCGGCGACATGGCTTCGGTCGGCGACACGATCTTGGTCAAGGCATCGCGCTCAGTTGCGCTTGAGCGACTTGTAGATGGGCTCGACGCCCGATGGAGCGAGGTGTCAAGGTGATTGCAATCGTTCAGGCCCTTGTCCTTGCATTTGTCTGTGTCTTCGTGTTGATGCCCGCGTATGTGCGACTCTTGAAGCACGCAGGTTTCGGCAAGCGTGTGCGCCGAGAGTTTGGACCTGATTGGCACGTTGTCAAAGAGGGGACACCGACGATGGGCGGCCTGTTGTTGACCGCGATCGTCATCGCCCTCGCACTCCTGCTTGATGCCGTTGACGCATCCACCTACGCCGTGCTCCTCGCCCTGCTTGGAGTCACCCTGCTCGGTGCATTCGATGACTGGCTGAACGCGCGAACAGGCGATGGCATCTCTGCGCGGCAGAAGCTGCTCTGGCAGACCGGTGTGGCGATCGTCTCCGCGATCTATCTGCAGCAACACTTTGCCTTCAACTCACTGGTCGTTCCGTTTGTGGGCGAGGTGCCAATCGCGCCGATCCTGTGGATCGTCGTTGCTGTGGTTGCGATCGTCGCAACCAGCAATGGCGTGAACCTAACGGATGGGCTTGACGGCCTCTCGGGCGGAACCATGACCTTCGCTTGGATCAGCTACATGGTTATCGCACTCCTCAACGCCCCAGGACAGGTCAACCTCGCTATCGTCTGTGCGCTCATTGCGGGCGCACTGGTTGGATTCCTCTGGTTCAATGTTCACCCTGCGAGCGTGATCATTGGCGATGCTGGCGCTCTTGGATTTGGCGCCGCTCTCGCAGTGACTGGACTGGTGACGGGACATGTGCTGCTGCTGCCCCTGATCGGCATCATCTTCGTGGTTGAGACCGGCTCAGTGATCCTGCAGGTTGCGAGCGTAAAGCTCACCGGCAAGCGCATCTTCTTGTTCACGCCGATCCACCACCACTTCGAACGGCTCGGATGGGCGGAAACGCAGATCACCTTCCGCTTCTGGGTCATCGGTGCAATCGGCGGCATTCTCGGCATTGTCATCTTCCTCGCCACACGTGCCCAGGGATGAGCGGCGACGGCCTCACACTCGAAGACCTTGAGGCGCCTGCCATCGCGGCAGGGAGCCTTCGAGGGCGCAACGTCGTGATCCTTGGCGGCGGTCGTACCGGCCAAGCGACGGCTCATTTTGCCGCCAGCGCAGGCGCAAACGTCACGGTGCACGACACGGATAGCATCGATCGCGTGGTTGGCGCCGCTGAGGCGTTCGCTGGGGACCGTATTCGCAGCTCGTTTGGCGACGCCGAGAATCTAGCGTCCCTCCTCGCAGATGCCGATCTGGTCGTGCATAGCCCCGCCGTAACCCTCGGGTTTCCGACCGTTCGCCCCACCATCGAACGCGATCTCCGCGCCTTTGCCGCCGGGGCACTCCCGCTCGCTGGGGCGGTTGGATCGCGCGGGCGAATCTTGATCAGCGAACCCGAATGGACGCTTCGCCTCCTCGGCAATCGCTGGCGAGTGGGAGTCACAGGGACGAAGGGGAAGAGCACCACCAGCAACCTCATCGCGACGATCCTTGCCAGGGACCCATCGCACCCGGTCGAACTTGGCGGCAACAATGGGAAGCCCCTCATCGGACGTGCGACAACGCTGCCAGAAGATGCTCGTGTCGTGATCGAGCTCTCTGAGCTGCAGCTTCCGTCCCTTCACTCTTCGGTTGATGTGGGCGTCTTTACGAATGTGACCGTTGACCATCTTGATCGGCATGGGAGCGTCGGTGCGTACCGCAGCGTCAAGCGACTCCTCGCAGACCGCATCGCCGACAATGGCGTGATGGTCGTCAACCTCGATGATCCTGTTGTCGCCGCCTATGCGGGGATCGGACGCGTCGAGACGATTGGCTATCGACTGAGCGCTCCCATTCCTGGTGGAATCGGCATCGTCGATGGCTGGATCGTCGCTGCGGGCGTTCTCCGTTCTCCTCGGTTTGGTGGCGGCGTTGCCGCAACAGGCCCAGGTGGACGCATCATGCCGGTGGGGGAGGTTGCACTTCCAGGTGAGCACAGCCTGAGCAACGTGCTCGCCGCTGTCAGCGTGGCGCTCATCGCCGGCGTCGCGCCAGACGCCATCCGCAGTGGGGTAAGTTCGTTCACTGGTATTCCACACCGACTGGAGACGGTGGCGGTAGTGCAGGGTATTCGCTACGTGAACGATTCGCAGGCAACCCAGCCCGATGCGGTAGCCGCTGCAGTCCGCTCGTTTCCAAAGCCGCTCGTCCTCATCGCCGGTGGACGTAGCAAGGGGCTTGACCTCGCCGACCTCGCACCGGTTGTCGCCGAGCGCTGTTCTGCCGTCGTGGTGATGGGGGAGCTGGCAGATGAGCTCGAGGCGCTCTTCCGATCCGCTGGAGTCACTCGCATTGAACACGCGACGAGCGTGGAGAGCGCCGTTGAGGTGGGGACGCGAGTGGCACAGGAGGTTGGCGTACCGGGCGCAGATGGAGTTCGGGCCACGTTGTTGCTGAGTCCGATCGGCTCGAGCTTCGACATGTACAACAACCCATTTGGTGCACGCGGCGAGGCATTCCGCGCCGCAGTCCTCGCGCAGGTTGAGGCGCAACGATGAGCCGACTGGTGCGACAACCGGGACAGATGCGCACCCATGGCGCTCGCCCATCAGACAGTGCGGTGGCACAGCGACGGGGGTCAGCGCAGCAGCGCATCGCCAGCGCGTTGCGCATTCATCGCCCGGGCGAAGATAAGGCGATTCTCGTCCCGGCCCTTGTCCTTGTCGGCATTGGAGTGCTGATGGTCTTCTCGGCATCGGCTATGAACAGCCTGTTGAAGACGAACGATGCCTACGGCGCAGGGATCAGGCAGTTTGCGTACGCCATCATCGGATTCGGATTCCT
>CAINNT010000008.1 GCA_903851225.1 uncultured Chloroflexota bacterium | reverse complement strand
TCAGCGAACGAGTTCTGGGGGAGATCCGCGCACTCGTCACTCCTTGAGCAGCCCCGCGGGCGTCCGAACGCCGCGTCTCGCTGGGCAGAGTGGTGCGGCCGCCCTCGCGGCACTCGCCGTGGCGCACCTCTTTGCGCTACCACTTCCAACGCAGACGCTTCGGCTTCTCGCGGCACTGCTCTGCCTCGGCCTCCTTGCGCTTCTGCTCCTCCTCTCCGGCCAATCGTCGCAACGGTCGCGCGCAGGGACACTAGGTGCGCTCCTCGTTGCAGCGCGAATCACCTTGTGTGGACTCCCGATTCCTCCCGTTGATGTTGCGGGCCTTGCAGCAGAGCACGTTGCGGTTGAGGGTGAGGTACGAGCACTGCTCGCGCCTCTCCGAGGTGCTCAGCGGATTGTGCTCGAGGTTTCTGGGGTTCGCATTGCCGTTGAGGCACCGCCGAATCCAACGCTTCGGGTGGGTGACCGCATCGGTGCCACCCTTGAGTACCGCAACTCCTCGCCTGAGGCTCGTGAACGCTCTCGCGTCCGTGGCATCCAAGGCGCGGCCCGCACGTACAGCGTGACCCTCCTCTCGCGCGGCGGTCCTCTTGAGTGGCTGCGAAGTCGGATCGGAGATGACCTCGAACGCGTGATCCCTGCGCCCGCCGGCGGACTGGCTGCTGCGATCGTCGTCGGCTTGCGGGAGCGGGTGGATGAGCGACTAGCCGACGCGTTCACCGCCACCGGTCTCGGTCACGTGGTCGCGCTCTCTGGATGGAATGTCGCCATCACCATGGCGGTTGCCGATCGTGCGCTCCGTCGTATTTCACTACGACGTCGTCGGTGGTCTCTCATCCTCATTGCCCTCGTCTACGGACTTTTTGCTGGCGCGAGTGCGAGCGTGATTCGCGCGAGCGTCATGAGTGCGGCAGCACTCGTTGCAGCATCGAGTGGTCGACGCGGCGCCGGTGCGGTCGCCCTCTCACACGCCATGCTTGCACTCTTGATCATTGATCCGGCGATTGCCTATGACGCCGGTTTCCGCCTCTCCGCCCTTGCCACGGCCGGGCTCCTGGCAAAGAGCGCAGACTGGTCTGGAGCGGCGATCAGGCTCACGCCTCACCTTCCTCGACTCGCTCAACGACCGTGGGCTCTGATCGCCGAGGATGTCGCCGTCAGCTTCGCGGCACAGGCGGCAACGATCGGCGTGGTCGTGGCGCTGTTCGGACGCGTCGCTCTCTGGTCGATCCCACTCACCCTTCTGATCGCACCCTTGATTCCAGCAGCGACCGGTGCATCGCTTCTCGCGATTCTGGCGGGGGAGTTCGCCCCACTCTTCAACGGTCCCCTTTCACTCGCGCCGAGCCTTCTCGCCCTCCCAGCGAGCGCCCTCTTCAGGGCTGCCACGTGGATCGCCGAGACGGGATCGCAGCTGCCACTTGCCGACCTTGTCGTCCCGCGCTCAGCAACCTTCGCAGTCGGTGCCGGGCTCTCGCTGCTTGGGTTCATGTCACTCGCGCGCACGAAGTCGTCACCGTCGCCGCAGACGGCCGAACCGACGCTTGGCCTATCGAGGCGCATCTCAGCCGCTGCCGGAGTGATCATCCTGCTCGTGAGCTCCCTCCTCTCATTTGGAAACAGCGCCGCCCCAGGTTCGCTTCGGATCTCGGTGCTTGATGTTGGACAAGGAGACGCAATCCTCGTCGAGCTCCAGGGTCGACGGATGCTCATCGATGGTGGCCCCGATCCCGCACGTCTCGCCGTCGAACTCGACGCGCTGGTTCCCTCATGGGATCGAAAGATCGACGTGCTCGTCGCGAGCCACCCGCACGAAGACCATCTCGCCGGCCTCCCGCGTCTTCTCGATCGCTACCAAATTCGATCGATCCTCGGCGCAGAGACGCGTGGCGGAGGTCCAGCATCTGCAAGCTGGAGCGAACTCTTGCGGGACCGCCAAGTGAGTTATCACACGGTCACCACTGGCACCTCGTTCATGCTCGGTTCGGCCCGACTTGAGGTGCTCTGGCCGGACCATGCCGCACTCAGGTATGAACCGTCCGATGGTGGACGCGCGCTCAACAACCGCTCGATTGTCCTCCATCTAGACATCGCAGGGTTCTCGGCGCTGTTCACCGGCGACATCGAGTCCGATGTTGATGCGCTCGTCGCAAGGCGGCTCAGGGCACCTGTGGACCTGCTCAAGGCACCACATCACGGCAGCGCAACCGCCTCAAGCAGGTCGCTGCTGCAGATTGCCGACCCGCGCCTATCGGTGGTTTCGGTCGGCGAACAAAACAGCTACGGCCATCCGGCGGCGGCAACGATCGATCGTCTCGGGGAGAGAGGAGGTTCTGTCTTGCGCACGGATCGTGACGGAACTGTTTCAGTCACCGTGAACGCTGAAGGCATCAAGGTGGAGACCGGTGCGGGCGAACATCAGTTGCCAACGCGAGCGCAGATTGGAAGGCGCGCGCTGTGGGGCCGGTCGATCCAGGAAACACCCGATGCCATCTGGCCGCCCATCCAGCGCTTGAGCGCGGATGTCGACGAGCCTGCAGGCTGCCCCCTCCCACCCGCTACCATCCGCGCATGGCAAAGCCGACCAATCCTGCGGTACTCCTCGCCTGGGGGGACGACCTCCTTCTGATGGAGGAGGCGGTAGATCGGCTCGCCAAGGGACTGGCGGGCAGTGGGGCCGGCGCGCCAGACCGCGTACGACTGAAGGCGGAGGGGCGCGGCTCGGGGAACGGCAGCGCCGTGCTCGCGGACCTCGGGCAACGGCTCGCCACGGGTGGGCTCTTCGGCGGTGGGACGCTCGCAGTGGTCGCGGGAGCGAGTCGGCTCGCGGCGACCAAAGAGTTGCGCGCAGGCGTGGCGGCCGCACTCACCAACATTGCACCCGGCAATGCGGTGGCGCTCATCGACCAGCGCGCGCGTCGACCGAACCTCAGAGGGTTGCGACCAGAGGGACCGGGTGAGCTGGGTGAACTTGTCAAAGATGTTGGTGGTGCGGTGATCGATTGCATCTCCCCCGGGCCCGGTGAACTTGCATCGTGGATCCTGCAGCGGGCCAAGGCGGTGGGGCGAGAGATCGCAGGGGATGCGGCGAAGGAGATCTCCGAGAGGCTCGGCGCGGAGGTGCGCGAACCCGACCTCGACCGAGGCGGCATGCGCATGACAGCGGCGATCGAACTCGAAAAGCTCATGCTCGCCATCCCTACCGGCACGATCTCCGTGCGAGCAGTCGATGCGCTCGTGGCAGATCGCGGGGTCGGCTCGCTCTTCGCGTTTGCCGATGCGATCGTGGCACGGAGTGGCTCGCTGACCGCGAAGCATCTTGGCCGCGCAATCAGCGAACCGGGCCCCATGGTCGTCTCGACGCTGCACAGGAAGCTGCGCGATCTTGCGCAGATCCATGGCGCCGTGCTGGAAGAGGGGCGCCCGCTGGCGCAGGTGGCTCGCGAGATCGGGATGCACGAGTTTCCGGCGGGGAAGCTTGCTGAGGCGGCGCGCCGATGGAGCGGTCGCGAGATTGCCGATGCGATCACAGGGCTGGTGGAACTCGACGCGATCTCGAAAGGAGACGGCGAGCGCGCGTGGGGTCCTGCGCTCACGCGATGGAGCGCGG
>CAINNT010000007.1 GCA_903851225.1 uncultured Chloroflexota bacterium | reverse complement strand
GGAGCGTTGTTGGTGTACGCGGTCGCCGACATGCCGCACGTGTCGGTAGCCACCGACGGCGTGCCGAGCGTGATCGTGGACGACGTGCAGATGGTGGGATCCGTCACGCCGGACACCGGGCCGGGCGCGGTGATCGACGGCGCCGTGACGTCGGCGTAGGTGAGGGTGTAGGTCACGGTGCTCGTGTTGAGGCACTTGTCCTTCACCGTCACCACGACCGACTGCACGCCACGCGCGTTCACCGCAGAGCCCTGAGCGGGCGCCTGGGTGATCGTGAGCTGCGCGTTGGCGGTCGTCGTGTCCGACGACACCGCCAGCACCAGCGTGCGGAAGTCGGGGATCGTCGACGCGCACGACGCATCAAGGTTGATGGTCTGCGTCAACGACAACGACCCCGAAGCAATCGCCGGGGCCGTGGTGTCGTTTTGGTTGATGGTTTGGACGAGCGTCGTCGTCCCGGTGCCGTTGGTGGCGCTCCACGTTCGCGTCGTAATGAACGCCGTGGGGCACGAACCCGCCGAGAGGCTGTCGCTGTAAGTCAGCGTGCCCGAATCGGTTGTCGCGTTGCCCACCCCGGCGGCTCCGGGGGTGGTGGACTGCCCGTTCTCGATCACCGTGGTGGTGTTCGCGGTGTAGGAGTTGGCACCGACCGTGAGGGTAATCACAGGCGGGCTCTGGGCGGCGACGAGGGCCGGCATAAGCACGGCCATGATCATCGTCAGCACCAGATTGGAGGACGTGAAGCTACGCAAGAGGATTGACATCTTCGACATGGTCGAGAACTCCGACGACGGGACCACCCCAAACGGGGCGGGGTGACTACGGGTCACGGATCGCGTGACAAAACGGCTGAAAGCCGCTCGGAGGGAGCGGCCGCCACGTGCGGGGTTCGCACGGTTTTGGTTACTGCAATTCATGGGGTTTGTAATGGCACGGCGATCCGAGATGGATTCGCACATGGGCAATCTATCATGTCGGCGGGACACCGGGCCGGACTTGTGCTGCAAACGATATTTTTTTTGCCCGATCTAGCCACCCAAAGGAAGGCTTTACGCTTTATCCGCACGGACCTGTCTTAAAAGTACATCTTCCATATCTCCCGGTGAAATCAGGGGTTGCGACGCGCACGGGATGAAATGGATCGACGCCGAGAGGCGCTCTAAAAAACCTACGCCCGATCCGATTTTGCGGCGAAAAGACCGGCCCCGGCGATCAAAGCGTTGCGCAGAAGGTGGCAAACGCCGAGCGGACCGTCGCAAAGGAACGAGAACGACCCGAAGCACGGGCAGTCGACGTCCATCCCCCGGACGAGGAGAGAAACGATGCCGACCATGAAGACCCCCATCAGAAAGGCGGTCAGCCAGGCGGCGGCCATGCGTGTTTTAGGCAACAAGATGCAGACACCCGCGACCAGCTCCGCCCAGGGCACCGCGAAGGCCGACCAGTGCGCGATTTCATCGGGAATTCCCAGCTGAAACGCACGGATCGCCAATGCCAACTTTAGTGGATCAAGCAGCTTC
>CAINNT010000006.1 GCA_903851225.1 uncultured Chloroflexota bacterium | reverse complement strand
GGAAGCTGTCGATCGCTGATGTAGCGAACGGAGAGCTCGACCGCCGAGGTGAGTGCCTCGTCAGAGATGCGAACCTTGTGGTGCGCCTCGTATCGCGGGCGTAGCCCCTTGAGAATCTCTACGGTCTCGTCAGCGGACGGCTCGGCCACCAGCACCTGCGCAAAGCGGCGCTCCAGCGCTGGGTCTTTCTCAATGTGCTTGCGATACTCATCCAACGTGGTGGCGCCGATGCACTGAATCTCGCCGCGGGCGAGTGGTGGCTTCAAGATATTCGCTGCGTCGATCGCACCTTCGGCCGCGCCGGCGCCAACGAGCGTGTGCAGCTCATCGACAAAGAGAATCGCGTCACGCGAGGCGCGCAACTCTTCGAGCACCTTCTTCAATCGCTCTTCAAACTCGCCGCGATACTTGGTGCCGGCTACGAGTGAGCCCATATCGAGGGTCACTACACGCTTGTCGAGGAGCGGGGCCGGAACGTCACCCTTCACAATGCGCTGGGCGAGCCCCTCGGCAATTGCCGTCTTGCCAACTCCCGGCTCCCCGATCAGTGCGGGGTTGTTCTTGGTGCGGCGTGCCAGCACCTGGATCACGCGCTCGATCTCTTTTTCGCGACCAATCACGGGGTCTAGGCGACCGGATCGGGCGGCCTCGGTAAGGTCGATCCCGAGGGCATCAAGCGTTGGGGACTTTGAGCCACTGCGACGATCAGTCGGCTGTGCGGTTGGCGTCGAGGACTGGCTGAGCACCCGCACCACCTCGTGGCGGACCTTCTCCAGGCTGACGCCGAGCGATTCCATCACGCCGGAAGCGATCCCACCCTCTTCGCGCACGAGACCAAGGAGGAGGTGCTCCGTGCCGATGTAGTTGTGGCCGAGCCGACGGGCTTCATCGATCGCGAGCTCGATGACCTTCTTAGCGCGCGGCGTGAGACCGATTTCGCCAACGAACGGGCGCTCTCCCCGACCGATGATGTACTCGACGGCCTGTCGAACCTTGGCCAACTCAATGTTGAGGTTCTCGAGGACTTTTGCCGCAACACCTTCGCCCTCGCGAACAAGGCCGAGCAGAAGGTGCTCCGTGCCGATGTAATTGTGATTGAACCGCTGTGCCTCGTCTTGGGCGAGCGTCAGCACCTTGCGGGCGCGATCCGTGAAGCGATCGAAGCGATCAGCCGTAGCCATGCGCTCCTCCGATCCCCGCTCCCAGGCGTAGGTCGCCAGGCACTTGTGCGGAGAGGAAGTCTACCACTCCGCGTTGGCGCTTCACGAAGGGGCTCGGCGCCCCCGCGCGGCTAGGCCTGATCGGAAGCAGCCTCGGGCGCGGCGTCGGCGAGGGCCTCTTCAATGGCCTCAGACACGCGTTCGCCGTCGTCGGCCCTCTTCGGGGCACGCTTCTTCTTCGTCTCGCCATCGCTTCCAGCGGCATCATCAGCCGTCTCGGCGATCTTCTCGCGAATGCCGGCAAAGGCGGCCGCGAGCGTGGTGTCGATACCACCCTCTGGCTCCTGTACGGCGTCGTCCATGGAGAAGCTTCGCTCCGGTCGAGCACGTCGCGTCTCACGCTTCGGCTCGGCGGCTGGCGTCTCACGAACTGGTGTCTCTTCAGCCTGCTTAAGGCTGAGGCCGAGTCGGTGACGCTCTGAGTCAAGGCTGATCACCTTGAGCTTCAGGGTCTGTTCGTCCTTCACCACATCGCCTGGGTGCGTAACCCTATTGTGTGAGAGCTCGCTGATGTGGATGAGACCCTCGAGTCCGTCGCGCACACGCACGAAGGCACCGAAGTTCACCAGCTTCGTAATGGTCCCCTCAACGAAGTCGCCAATCTTGATGTCGGCGATTGCGGCGTTCCACGGGTCAGGCTGTAGCTTGCGGATCGAGAGGCTGATGCGCCCGCGCTCCGTGTTGATGTCAATGACCTCGGCATCCACCGAGTCGCCAACGTTGTAGCCGGCCTCGGGGTTCGCGACCTTCGACCAGCTGATCTCACTCTTGTGAATGAGCCCGTCGATGCCGCCAAGGTCAATGAAGAGTCCGAATGGCGCGATCGAGCGCACCACTCCGGAGACACGCTGACCAACCGAGAGGGTGCTGAAGAGCTCGTCGCGCTTACCGCGGCGCTCTTCATAATGAGCAACTTTCTCTGAGAGGATCAGGCGGTTCCCCTTGCGGTTCACCTCCAAGATCTTCATACGCAACTTGCGGCCGACATACGGCTGCAGCTTCTCGGCAATCTCCTGGATGGCGTCACGTGGTGCATCGCCCGCTGGCCGGCGCGGGAAGTCAACGATCTGGCTAATTGGCACGAAGCCGCGAATGCCACAATCGACGATGAGCCCACCCTTGTTGTGGTCAATGACGACGGCCTCAATGATGGTGCCAGCGTCAAGTTGCTCCTGCATCGTGCGCCACTTGCGCTCCATGCCGGCGCGACGAATTGAGAGTACGACGTGACCATCTTCCGACTCTGGCTGCATGACGTACACGAGAACGGTGTCGCCCACCGTGAGGCTTGGGCCCTCCTCGCCACTCCTGCCGTGAAGTTCGCGGCTCGAGACGACGCCTTCGCTCTTCGCACCAATGTCAACCAGGACTTCGTCGTTATCGACTCGCACGACGATGCCGTCAAGGACATCACCCTGTTTCAGATTCTTGATCGGCATCCCTGCGCCAGCGAGCAACTCTTCCATCGTGGTTGGCTCAGGGCCGGTCCACGCGCGTGGCGTAGACGCTGCAGTTGGTGCTGCAACCGGGGCAGCGGTGGCGTTCGACGCAGTTTCGGCTGCTGCATCAGCAACCGATCCCATCGGTGTCTCCGTCGACTCTGCTGCCTTCACCTTCACACTCTTCGGCTTAGCTGGAGCCTTGGCCTTGCGGGCTGGAGCGGCTGCTCCAGCATCGGCACCCGCATCAAGATCGGCGGTGCCTGGGGTGAGTTCTTCGTTCAAGTTGATCGTTCTCCTTACGACGTATTCGCGCTCATGAGGTGACGCCGCCTGCAGTTGCGGGTGGCGCCATCTTGCGATCGCGTTCGGGGAGACTACCACAGCCCCCCTGGTTCGGCCTGGGACTATGGAAGCTTCAGCACCTGCCCGGGTGAGATCGTGTATGCGGGGCCCGCGATGTTGTTGAGTGCGGCGATCTGCTTGTAGCCGTCCGGCCCCAACCCAAGGGACATCGCGATGTCATACAACGTGTCTCCCGACCGAACCACGTAGGTTTTTGGGGGCGTAGCACTCGCTGCAGGCGTTGGCGACGGGGATGGGCTCGGCGATTCGCTTGGCGATGGGCTTGGGGTTGGGCTTGGCGTCGGGGGGTCGCTCGGGCTCGCGGTTGGGGTGGTCTCTACGGAAGGTGTCGGCGTAGCGTCACTTGGAGCCGTCAGCGTCCCAATGATCGAGCTCAGCACTGGGCCGACAGCGCCAGCGACGGGGCCACTCGCCACAGTGATAAGAGCGGCCAGCGCGACGACAATCAGCATGCGAAGCCATGGCGAACCAGTTGATTGGCGCGGTAGGGGCATCTCGGAGATGACGGCGGCATCGCCAATCGGCTGTCGCGGGGCGAGGCTGGTGGCAAGGCTGCCGAGTTGCGCCTCGCGCGCCTGGCGAATTTGGCACTCACCCCCCACGATGCAGCGTTCGGCACGCACCGCTTTGGCCAGTTCTGGGCGTGCGGGCTCCGCGCCACAGCGACTGAGGGTGCGAGATGGGTTCGGAGAGATTGCCCCACTCGGGTCGAGGAGCCAGGGGCATGGAGGCACGTTCATTGGTTCCACGCTTGGAGGATACCCGACGAAGCCCCCCCAGGACGCCAAAGAGCCCGGCGACGACCTATTTTGCCGAGGAGCTGCCCCCTCAGTATTTTCGGCGCTGGAGAGCTTGACTTCCGTGTTCGGGATGGGAACGGGTATGGCCTCTCCGCTACAGTCACCGGGCTCCGCTTGGCGAAGTCCGAATCCATGACTGAAAACATCGATGAGTGTCTGTTTCATCGGGGGTATATCCAAAACGACCACGGGCGCCGAAGAGGCGTCGTGGAGGTCAAGCCCTCGACCGTTAGTAGCGCTTTGCTGCAGCCATCACTGGCCTTCCACACGCGCCCTATCAAACAGGTAGTCTCCCTGCGGTCTTACCCGGTTAACCCGGTGGGGAACCTCATCTTAGGGCGAGCTTCGCGCTTATATGCTTTCAGCGCTTATCCCTGCCGAGCTTAGCTACCCTGCGATGCCCTTGGAAGGACAACAGGCACACCATAGGCTCGTCCACTCCGGTCCTCTCGTACTAGGAGTAGCTCCCTTCAAGTTCCCTTCGCGCACGCTGGATAGAGACCGAACTGTCTCACGACGTTCTGAACCCAGCTCACGTACCGCTTTAATTGGCGAACAGCCAAACCCTTGGGACGTACTTCCGCCCCAGGATG
>CAINNT010000005.1 GCA_903851225.1 uncultured Chloroflexota bacterium | reverse complement strand
TGGATCTCTTGTGGTTCGGAGTAGACGAAGACGGTGCCGTCGTCAGCCTCCACATCGGCGGCGCCCGCCTCGATCGCCGCCTCCCCTACCGCTTCAAATGTGCCGATGCATTCGATCACACCACGAGCCTCGAACTGCCACGCAACGGCGCCGCTGCTCGCCAGAGCACCGCCCGACTTCGTGAAGAGGCTGCGCACCTCAGACGCTGTGCGGTTGCGGTTATCCGTAGCCGCCTCGACGAGCACGGCAACGCCGCCTGGGCCGTAGCCTTCATACACAATCTCTTCGTAGGCATCGCTCTGACCCAGGCCGGAAGCTCGCTCAATGGCCCGCTTGATGTTGTCGTTCGGCATGTTGAGGCCTCGCCCCTTGTCGATGGCAAGGCGGAGGCGGGGGTTAGCGGCGGGGTCTGGGCCGCCAATACGAGCTGCGATGGTGATCTCGCGTGACACCTTCGTAAACTGGGCGGCACGCTTCGCGTCCGTTGCCCCCTTGGCGCGCTTGATCGTTGACCATTTTGAATGTCCAGACATGCGGAGAGTATAGGCGAGCGGAGCGCACTCCCCTTGGGGTTAGGCGCTAAGTGCGGCGGAGGAGACGGTAGTCGCGACGACCCTTCCGGAGAAGAAGCGAGCCATCGGCGAGCGGTGTAAACGTGGAGGCTGCGGCGGCGCCATCAGGCGCGGGGGTGCCGTTGACACTCACACCCCCCTGTTCAATCAGTCTACGCGCCTCACCCTTAGAGGTGCCGAGTCCAGCGGCGATCACAAGGTCGACTAGGGTCGTTTCGGCCCCATCAGGGAGGCTGCTCGTTGGCAGCTCGTTCGCCAGCATCGACAGCGCATCGGCCGACAGTCCTCGTACGTCAGGGGCGCCCCCCTCGCCGTCGCCAAAGAGCGCATCAGCCACCCCAGCGACGCGTGCCGCACCGTCAGCCCCGTGCACCATGCTCGTGACCGATTGCGCGAGGTACCGCTGCGCTCGACGTGCGGCTGGATTCTCAGCGTGGCGCGCCATCAACGCCGCGGTTTCGGCAACGGGATCGAGGGTGAATCGGTGCAGGAGCGATGCAACTACGTCGTCGTCCTGATCCATCCAGAACTGCCGGAAGGCAAACGGACTTGTGCGAGATGGATCCAGCCACACCGCCCCCTCGGCGGTTTTCCCAAACTTCGCGCCGCTCTTGGCGAGGAGGAGTGGGTAACAGAGCCCGAACGCATGCGGTGCTCCATCGGACTTCTCTCCCTCCGTTCGCCGAATGAGCTCAGTGCCGGCGGTGATGTTTCCCCACTGGTCAGAGCCGCCCATCTGGAGCTCCACCCCGTGGAGCTTCCGCAGCATCAGGAAGTCGTAACTCTGAAGCAGCATGTAGCTGAACTCGGTGAACGAGAGACCGCCATCAAGGCGCGTCTTTACGCTCTCTTTGGCCAGCATGTACCCCACCGTGAGGTGCTTCCCCGTGTCGCGCAGGAAGTCAATGAGCCCGAGATCACCGAGCCAGCTCAAATTGTCGAGCAGCAGCGCGCCACTCTTCCCTGAAAAATCAACGAGGGTGGCCAGTTGCGCTCCGATCGCGGCGCGATTGTGATCGAGCGTCGCCCGATCCAGAAGGTTTCGCTCGGCTGACCGCCCTGACGGGTCTCCGATCATGCCGGTCCCGCCGCCTACCAGCGCAACAGGGCGACCACCGTGAAGCTGCAACCTTCGAAGCGCAAGGACGCCCATGAGGTGGCCGACGTGGAGGGAATCGGCGCTCGGATCAAATCCGATATAGGCACTGATCGCCTTGTTTGCCACGAGGCGCTGGTCAAGGCCCGCAGTTACGTCATGCACGAGACCTCGCTCGGCAAAATCGCGGAGGAGCTCAGAGGCCGGAAGGTTCGCCATGCGCCCTATGCTACCTTCAACGAGATGAACTTGGCCTCGGGAAACTCAACCCAGCGGACCGGCCGCCCTCGAAAACGCCTTCTTGGGGGGCTCTTCGCCCTCCTGCCAGTCGCCCTCCTTGGAGCATGCCTGCTCATCGCCGCGATCGCCTACGGCGGCACAATTGCGATCTATAGCGCCGTAGTTGCAGACCTCCCCGATCCGAAGGATCTCGACACCATCGTCCTCAACCAGAACACAACGGTCTACGACCGAACGGGTACCGTGCAGCTGGCAGCGTTCGGCTCCGATCGGCGCACCGAAGTGGATTTTGCAAGCATCCCGACCATCGTTCTCGACACCACCACCGCCATCGAGGACAAAACCTACTGGGCAAACTCCGGCTTCGATCCCCTCGGCTTTGTGGCTGCCGCCCTCGATACCTTGGGTGGGTCGGGCCGAGGTGGCTCAACGATCACCCAACAGCTCGTCAGAAGCTTGTTGCTCCCCGACTCAGCATTCCAGGGGAGTGTGTATGAGCGCAAGGTGAAAGAGATCATTCAGGCGATCCGGCTCACCAAAGAGTTCCCTGGTCGCGTCGGCAAAGAGAAGGTCATCGCGAAGTACCTCAACAACAACTACTACGGTTCACGGTCATACGGCATCCTGACTGCCTCCC
>CAINNT010000004.1 GCA_903851225.1 uncultured Chloroflexota bacterium | reverse complement strand
GGCGGCGCTGGGTACATCGGCGCGGCAAGCGCGAACGCCCTCATCGCAGCTGGCCATCGCGTCGTCATCCTCGACGACCTTTCTGCGGGACATGCAGATACGATCCCAAACGAGGCCTCCTCTATCGTCGGTAGCTACGCCGACGGAGATCGAATGCAAAGCCTGCTCCGTGATGCGCGTATCGACACGATCTTGCATATTGGCGCGCTCAGCATCGTCTCTGAGAGCGTTGCGCAGCCCGAGCGGTATTTCAAGACAAATCTTGTCGGCAGCATCGCCCTGCTTGACGCCGCGATAGCCGTGGGCGTCAAGCGCCTCGTCTTCTCTTCGAGTGCCGCGGTCTACGGTGCATCATCGTCGAATGTTCTACGCGAAGAGCTACCCCTTGCACCAGTCAACCCGTATGGGGCAACCAAGGCTGCATTCGAGCATGTGTTGGGCGCGTATGCCGCGGCCCACGGGCTCAACGCCATTGCGTTGCGCTACTTCAATGTTGCCGGGGCAACCGACGAGGTGAAGGAACGCCATACCCCTGAGACACACCTGCTGCCCCGGCTCATGACCGCGGCCCTTGAGGGGGTGCCATTCGAGCTGTATGGGAGCGACTACACCACGCCGGATCGAACCGCCATCCGTGACTACGTGCATGTTGCCGACGTCGCAGCGGCCCACCTTGCGGCAATTGGGCGGCTCGCCAACGACGAGAACCATGGATTCAGCGCGATCAACATCGGGAGCGGCGCAGGCACGAGTGTTCGCGAGGCGATCAAGGCCATCGAGAAGGCGTCAGGCTCGCGCATCGAAGTGGAGGAGCGCCCCCGGCGAGCTGGTGATCCGCCCCGACTTGTGGCCGATATCACACGGGCACAGAGTCATCTCGGCTGGCGTCCCCGCCAGAGCGACATCAATCGGATCGTGAAGAGCCTGCTCCCGAAGTAGTCACTGGATTCGGACGAGCACCTTCGCGTCGGACCAGAGCTGCTCAAGCTTGTAGAAGTCTCGCTCGGGTGGCGTGAAGATGTGCACGATGACACTGCCATAGTCCAAGACGATCCAGTGCGAGGCAGCGGCACGATGGCGATGCGCAGGGGTAATGCCAACTTCGGCCATGCCGCTCACGATGCTCTCCGTGATTGCCGCAAGCTGCGGTTCGGAGCCGCCGGTGCAAATCACAAATGCCTCGGCCACTGTCGTGAGACTGCTCACGTCCAGAACGAGAATGTCCGCCGCCTTCTTCTCTTCTGCAAGGAGGGCAATCTTCCGAGCTAGGTCGTGTGGCTCTGGGGCGGTTCGCTCTTTGGTTGACATGGTTTCAGCCTACCGCACCTGCGGTCCCGCGATTACGAGGCAGGATCAACGGGCACATCTTCCATTTCAACGGGTCGCTCGAGTACCAACTCAGGTCGCCCGCGGTAGAGACCCTCACGCCGAATGAAGTCAGCGACCGCATCCGGAACGAGATAGCGCAGTGATCGCCCACGCGCAGCTAGCGCACGAAGTTCACGGCTCGCGTGCGAAAGGTGAAAGCCATCGAGATAGAGGAATCGGTCTTCGCGACCTGGGAAGTGGCGCGTGAGCCAGGCACGATCAGGAGTCGGCGTACCGGGTCGTGGCAGTGCGGCAACTCGCGCTAAGTCGAGAATTCCCGTTGCATCTTCCCATTCGTTGAACCCAAGAAGCGACTCGACCGAGAGGATCAGCGTGAGCTCTGGTTTGGCGCCGCCATCGCGCCGCTCGGCCGAAATGGCCCGAAGCGTATCGATGGTGTACGAGAGCCCGGGTCGATCAATCTCCATGCGACTCATTTCAAAGGCAGGGTTTCCCGCGATCGCGAGCTCAACCATGCGGCAGCGGATCTCTGGGTCGGTGACCCGATCCGCAACTTTGTGTGGAGGGCGTGCAGCAGGAACGAAGAGCACGTGGTCAAGTTTCAGCAGTTCATAGGCGGCCTGGCCGAGGGCCAAGTGTCCATCGTGAATCGGATCGAACGTGCCGCCGAGGATGCCGATCCCGCTCATCCTTCACTCTCCCCATCGCCGCTTGGTGAGGCACCGGTGAGCACGCCGTCGAGCTCAAGCGCCTCAGCCTCTTCCGCCGCATTGAGCAGCGCGGCATCATCAGGGTCATCCCACTCAAGTGAAAGCTCGCCGATCATCACGGTGTCACCACTTCGGCAACCAGCCTTTCGCAGCGCCGATTCAATCCCCTGCCGAGCGAGCTCGTGCTGAAATCGCTCCGCGGACTCTTCTCGCGAGAAATCGGTCTGATGAACCAACCGCTCAATCGCCTTCCCTCGAACACGGAACCCTTCACCCTCGCGGCTGATCTCAAACCCAACTGAAGCGATTGGATTGATGCGGTGCACCACGACGCCAGCGGGCTCAGCCGGATACGAGAGAGTCTCAGCGTCCGGGAGAAGTTCGGCCAAGGCGTCACGAAGGGCAGCGATCCCCTCACCTCGCTCGCCACCAGCTGCCGAGATCGGCAGAACGGTCACGCCGAGTTTGCGGAACGCGGCGGTCAGCTCGGCCTCACGCGCCTTCGCCTCTGGGCGATCTAGCTTGTTGAGGGCGATGAGCGTGGTCTTTTCGAGCAAGGCCGGATTGTGTGCCTCCAGCTCCGCGCGAATGATTGCGGCATCGCGCACCGGATCGGCGGCAGATGCATCGACCACATGCACGAGCACACGCGTGCGAGAGGCGTGTCGCAAGAAGGCAAAGCCGAGCCCGGCACCGATCGACGCCCCCTCGATCAGCCCAGGTAGGTCGGCGATCGTTGGTCGACGTCCGTCGTCAATGCTCAGCTCCAGCACTCCGAGGTTCGGCTCGAGCGTGGTGAAGGCGTAATCACCGATCTTGGGTTGGGCCGCCGTCAGTGCGGCGAGCAGAGTGGACTTCCCGGCGTTTGGCAGCCCAACGAGGCCAACGTCTGCGATCAACCGTAGTTCGAGCCGCACTTCGCGCTGTTCGCCCGGCTCCCCCTTTTGCGCGTGGCGTGGCGCTTGATGCGTGGCAGTGGTGAAGTGTGCATTGCCGAGGCCACCACGGCCCCCCCGAACCAGCAGCACGCTCTGTTCTCGCGAGACCAGGTCAGCGACCAGGTCGCCGCTCTTAGCGTCGAAGATTGCGGTGCCCGGCGGCACACCGATCACGAGATCGCGGCCAGCTTTGCCGTGGGATGTCTTGTTCCCACCACCAGTGGCATCGCCCGCGACGTATCGACGCTTCACCTCAAAGTCGCGCAAGGTCGTCTGCCCTGGATCAACCGTCACATAGATGCTTCCGCCACGACCACCATCGCCCCCATCTGGGCCGCCACGTGGCACATGGGCCTCGCGACGCATCGTTGACGCGCCGTCGCCGCCACGCCCCGCAGCAAGGTGGATCTCGACTACGTCAAGAAACATGGCGTTACGGCAGGAAGCGCGCTGGGTTGTAGAGCGTCGATGAGCCCGCCAGGGGGAATCCCCGAGAGACAACAAAGTGCAAGTGTGGTCCGGTCGCACAGCCTGTTTGGCCCATGCGCCCGATACGGGTACCGCGCGTGACCTTCTGCCCAGTACTCGCGAGGATGCCAGAGAGATGGTAGTAGCCGGAGTAGAGGTTGGAGCCGTGCGCGATTATCACTTGGTAGCCGCCACAGTTGTTGCGCCAACCGGTAAACACCACCACGCCATCACCAGCCGCAACGATGGAGGCGCCGTAGGAATTTGCAATATCCATGCCAAGGTGGGTGCGAGTGAAGCCGCGCACATACCGCCCGCCTGGCACGGGGTATCGGAATTTCACGCCGCTATACACCGACGGAATCGGACCGGTGTAGCCGATGAGTCCATCGTTCCGCGTGAAGGTTGGCAACGCCGCCCCCCGCCCACCAGGGAGTACGAGAACCATCCCCAACACAACATCGGCCGTCTTCAGATTGTTGTAGGTGCGAATCGTTGACGGGGTGACTCGATACTTGGAGGCGATTGACTTGAGCGTCTCGTGTTCACGAACGGTAACGACGATGCCACGCGTGTCAGGGACGCGTAGCCGCTTCCCCACTGGCGGGTTGTCGGCGGATTGCAAACCGTTTGACCAGATCAGCTCCATTGAGGAAATGTTGTACCGCTTCGCGATCGCGGCCAACGTTTCACCGCGCGATACAACGTGAATCAGCACATGGTCGCGACCGTCCGCAACAACGATGTCAATCGCAGCGGGAAGCTCGAGTGTGCCATCGTCAAGGAAGATCGGTCCGTCCGTCGCCGTGGTTGCCACGGTGGCATCTGGGACTTGCGCGATCACCTCAGTTGCGCGCATTGAGAACGTGCCCTCAATCGGAGCCTCGCCAATCAACACACCGTCATTCGGACCAACGCTGTCGGCAGTGCCGTCTATGATCAATCTGTCAGGGTTCTCCGTTCCACCCCACTCGGTCGCAAAGATCGGCGCTACTGACGCGCCCATCCCCACGCTCATGCCGCCGTCGTCGAGTGCCGTGCTGCGCGCATCGACGGTCGGGCCGGGAAGCAGGCTGGCAACGATAGCCACGCTCAGCAGGCCGGCGATGACAACGGGCATCGCTCGCTCTGGCTCGCGACCGAGTTGACGCAGCCCTGAGTCAAGTGAGCGACGGCGACGGCGGAGGGAGCGGAGGATTCCGCGCTCCTCCAGCGCTGGGGTGACCTTGTGAGCGATCGCCGCGACTGCGATGCCTGTCGTGCGGGTCGCAAGAGTGGGATGGACGCGAACCCGCCGCGGTAGCGGGCGCTTGAGGAATTCACCTGCACGGAAGAGGCTCAGGGTAATCGCGCGCTCACCACTGCGCTCGAGAAAGGATCCAAAGGCCAGGAGACGGCGACGGATGGCCGCGGCGAGGCGGAAGGCGAGGCTTCCAGCTCGCACATTGCGATGCTGAGTACCGCGGGCCGACGTTCTTTGGCGCTTCTCATCCGGCATTTCAGCCTCCGATCTCCGCCTTAGTCTACCCCTCGGCTAAGCCGCCAAGCGCAGTAGCGTGGCACACGCTGTGCCTCGTGCGAGAGCTACGCGGGGTTGGAGCCCTCGGTCCCCTTCGTGAGCGAGGCGAGGAACTGAGCGTTTGACTCGGTCTTGGCGATGCGGTTCAGGAGCAGCTCGATCCCCTCATTCGCGCCAACGGCCGAGAGCATGCGGCGCATGGTCCAGACCATCTTGAGGGTCCCCTC
>CAINNT010000003.1 GCA_903851225.1 uncultured Chloroflexota bacterium | reverse complement strand
GTTGGCACGGGTGCAGCCATGTCCCACTGGTCTGCGTATCGCGGATCACTCGGAACGCTTGTCGTGGTGACCTCAACCTGCGGAATAACCGCGATGACGCCCGCCGTCATCTCCCACGCGGCCAATGCCACTTCGGGTGCAACGTTGTCGGCGATGGTGACCTCGCGCGTGCGTCCATCGCTGGAGACTGCCTGGCCCACACTCGTGGGGTAGGCGAACGTGACGGTTAGCTCGTCAAAGGTCGCAGGCGCAGCGGATGGTGATGGCTCCTCGCCGGTTGATGCGCGCGTGTTCGCCGTTGGGGTGAGCAGTGCGGCGAAGAGAAGTGCCGCAAGTGCAGCGATGTGGTGGCGGCGGGCCATGAACGACTATTCGCCGATCGTCGCCCAGATGAAGCCCATCATCAGGAAGAACCCGGAGAAGAGGGCGACGAGGCCGACCGAACCGTACGGCGATGCCGCGGTCTTGTCGGTGAAGGTGCCGAGCAGGAGGCCGAAGCCAACCGCCCAGACCAGCCACGCCACGCCCCACAGCACCTTGCTGTTCGGACCGGTGACGAAGCGGCGAACCCAGCCGGTCTCGCGCTGCTCCGAGCTCATCGCGGCCTTCTGGAAGATATAGACAAAGCCGCCGCCGATTGCCAGCGAGATAAAGAACTCGGCGGGGTGCAGGAACGGGAGCGTGAACATTTCCATGGCTGAATCATAGCGGGCGGAACTCTGGCACGATCAGGGCATGTTGAGCTGGCTGGACGAGTTCCTGATCCCCCTGATCACGAGCATGTATGAGGCGGTTGGCTACCTTGGGGTGGCGATCGCCATGGCCGTGGATGCCTCGAGCTTCCCCGTGCCGAGCGAGTTCATCCTCCCCTTTGCAGGCTTCCTGGTCGCCGACCCCACGGCGGTCGAGCCGCTGACCGGGGGGCGCTGGCTCCTGCTCCCGACCATCGCCGCCGCCACCCTGGGGGGCCTCGTCGGCACCTGGGGCGCCTACGCCATTGGCGCGTACGGCGGCCGACCCCTGCTGAATCGCTTCGGCCGCATCGTGCGCATTGATCCCACCGACCTCGACCGCGCCGATGCCTTCTTCGCGCGACACGGCGGCACGATCGTCTTCTGGAGCCGCTTCGTTCCGCTGCTGCGCACCGCCATCTCGTTCCCCGCCGGCATGGCCCGCATGCCGCTCGGCCGCTTCCTTCTCTATAGCGCCGGTGGCTCATTGGTATGGAACAGCGCCCTTATTGGTGGTGGTGCTGCGCTGGGCGAAAACTGGGAGCAGGTCAAGGAGTGGCTGAAGCCGCTCGACACGCTCTTGCTGATCGTTGGTGTTCCGGCGCTCATCGTGGTCGGTGCGTGGCGGCTCGGAATCCTCGCTCGGCTGCGCGCCTGGCGCAGCCGACGCGGGTAGGTGACGATGAAGATCGCCGTCATCAGCGACGTACATGCGAACCTCGCCGCGCTGCAGGCGGTGCTCGCCGACATCGAGGCCGTTGCTCCGGGTGCCGCCATTTGGCACACCGGCGATGTCGTTGGCTACAACGCTGAGCCGAATGAGGTCGTTGCCCTGTTGCGCGAGCGCGGTGCGAACGGCGTGATGGGGAATCACGATGCCGCCGTGCTCGGTGAACTCGATGTGAGGTGGTTCAATCCCGCCGCCGCTGCAGCCGTGAAATGGACCGCAACGCATCTGACTCCCGAGAACGCCATGTGGTTGCACGCCCTACCGAAGATCAGCGAGATGGGCGCCGCCACGTTGGTGCACGGCAGCCCGCGTGACCCGCTCGGTGAGTACG
>CAINNT010000002.1 GCA_903851225.1 uncultured Chloroflexota bacterium | reverse complement strand
TCCATCAATTGCTTGACGACGGTTTCCTTGTAAAAAGTTTCGAGTCTCGCCATGGCTGCCGCTTCTTTCGCTTAAAGGTCCACGACTTCTTTGGTGGACTTGAAAATCCGTACCTTGCGCCCATCCTCGAGGGTCTTGAAACCCACGCGGTCCGGCTTCGAGGTCACGGGATTGAAGATCGCGATGTTTGAGATATGCACCGGACCCTCCTTCTCGACGATGCCGCCGGGTGTGCCAAGCGTGGGATTGGGCTTGGTGTGACGCTTCATCACGTTCACCCCTTCCACCACCACGCGCTCGTCACTGCGCACGCGCGTGACCACACCGCGTTTGCCCTTGTCTTTGCCGGCGATCACCTGGACTTGATCGCCCTTTCGAATCTTGTTCATGCCTGATTCCCGGTAATGACTAAAGGACTTCCGGTGCCAGCGACACGATGCGCATGAAGCGTTCGCTGCGCAGTTCGCGGGTCACGGGTCCGAAGATACGGGTGCCGATGGGCTGCAGCTGCTTGTCGAGCAGCACTGCGGCGTTGCCGTCGAAGCGAATCAGCGAGCCGTCGCCGCGGCGCACACCCTTACGCGTGCGCACGACCACCGCGTTGAACACATCCCCCTTTTTGACCTTGCCCCGGGGAATGGCGTCCTTGATGCTGACCTTGATGACATCGCCGATCTTGGCGTAGCGGCGATGCGACCCGCCGAGGACCTTGATGCACATGAGCCGTCGTGCGCCGCTGTTGTCGGCCACATCGAGCATCGATTGCATTTGAATCATGGTGCGTTCTCCTGACGGTCGGGGTGATCAGACTTCGACCGACTTCTCGATGACGCGCTGGAGGCGCCATGCCTTGTTCTTGGACAGGGGACGGCACTGCTCGATAGCAACCGTGTCACCTTCCCGGCACTCGTTGTTCTCGTCGTGCGCGAGCAGCTTCGTGAAGCGACGGATGTACTTCTTGTAAATCGGATGCTCGACCCGACGCTCGATGCGCACCGCGATGGTCTTGTCCATCTTGTTGCTGACAACCTGACCGACGAGCGTTGCCTTGACCTTTTCCTCACCCATCACGCACCACCTGTTTTCTTCTGGCCAAGAACCGTCTTGATCCGGGCGATGTCCTGACGGGCGGTACGAACTTCGCTCGCCCTCACCTGCTGACCGGCGCCACGTTGCATCCGGAGGTTGAACTGTTCCTTGCGCTTGTCGAGCAGGAGCGCCTTCAATTCGGCCTCCGTCTTGTCACGCATTTCGCTGGCTTTCATTACATCACCTTCCGTTCGGCGAACGTCGTGAGGACCGGGAGTTTGGCACCCGCCAGGCGGAATGCCTCACGCGCGACCGACTCCTCGACCCCTTCCATCTCGTATAGCACCATCCCGGGCTTAACCTGCGCGACCCAGTACTCAACGCTACCCTTACCGCTACCCATTCGGACTTCCAGCGGCTTCTTGGAAATCGGCTTGTCCGGGAAGACACGGATCCAGATCTTGCCGCCGCGCTTGAC
>CAINNT010000001.1 GCA_903851225.1 uncultured Chloroflexota bacterium | reverse complement strand
CGAGCCAGGTGATCGCGGAGGGCATCGGCCGGCCGATCCTCGTCGGGCGGCGCGAGAACATCACGCGGATGGCGACGCATCTGGGGCTCAGGATGCGGCCAGAGCAGGACTACGACCTGTTCGATCAGGCAACGGACAAGCTCATTCCGGAGATCAGCGAGGAGTACCAGCGCCTCGTCGAGCGCCAGGGCATCTCGCCGAGTCACGGTCAACGGATCGTTCGCGCAGGGTCGACGGTCGTCGCCGGCCTGTTGCTCAGGCGCGGAGATGCCGACGCCATGATCTGTGGCACGGTCGGTCGCTACCACACCCACTTGCGCCATGTCGGCCAGGTGATCGGCAAGCAGGGCGGCGTCAGAGGGTTCGCCACGCTGTCGGGCCTAATCCTGCCGCAGGGGCCGCTGTTCATGACCGACACCTACGTCAGCTACGATCCTCCTCCCGAGCAACTCGCGGAGATCACTCTATTGGCCTGCGATCAGCTACGCCGGTTCGGTATCGAGCCCAAGGTTGCATTGCTGTCGCATTCGAACTTCGGAACCGAGGATACGCCGTCGGCCGCCAAGATGCGCGAGACGCTTGCGGTGCTGCAGGCGTGGGCACCGAACCTCGAGGTGGACGGTGAGATGCACTCTGATGCGGCGCTGTCGCCTTTCATCCGCGACGAAATCTTCCCCAACTCGCGGCTCAAGGGGCAGGCGAACTTGCTGGTCATGCCGGGGCTCGATGCGGCCAACATCGCGTTCAACATGTTGAAGGTGGCGTCCGAAGGCGTGGTGATCGGGCCGATCCTGCTCGGGGCGGCAAAGCCCGTGCACATCGTGACGCCGTCGATCACAGTGCGCGGCCTGCTCAACATGAGTGCGATCGCGCTGACCGATCCGGCCATCGGTGGGGGCGCGGCGAAATCTGCAGCCAGGTGAAAGCAAGAAGGGCCGGACCTGTCCGGTCCGGCCCTTACACTTACAGATAAGCCGACGCTGCAGATCAACCAGTGGCGGCGAGCGGAAGCTCGGGCTGCGGCGAGGGCGACGCCGGCACGCTCGGGAATGCGACGACGTTGCTAGACGCGTCGAGCTCGAAGGCGGGGCGGCGCTGACGGAACCAGCGCAGCTGCGTGTTGGTAAGGACACCCGTCTCAGCCACCGTCTGAACGATCAGGCCGTCCTCGTCATCGAGCAAGGCTGCAAGGCGCGCCTCGATCTCGCTCTCGGTCGTCTCGCCGCGCACGTACCAAGTGTGCTCGAGCGGACGCGCCCAGGAGGAGCCGAGCGACATTATCGCGGTTGCCATCGCGTGCTTGGTGCGCTCGGGCCGGGAGAGGTCGTAGGAGATCATGAAAGTGCGCATCGGACATCTCGCCTTGCGGAGTTGCGGGGAACCGGCGACTGCAGAGCCCACCCGAATTGGGGAGCCTCAAGAGGGCTCTGCATCGCCGTTCTGCGGGGGTGAATTGGTACGCAACTCTATGCGCTCGGGGCGCGCAACGCACTACTGAATGGCTATTACACTTACTTTCCGTCTCAGTTGTAATTCTTGGTCTCTCACCACCTCAGGGCGTATTCCTTGTCGACGCCCCGAGTTGTGAACATAGAAGGAACATGCCAGGGAATCAGCGCAGAGTCCAACGCAAAGTTCGATCTTCGTTCTCTTTATTTTTCGCATCTCCGAATGTGCGTTCCGCAGGCGATTTGGAACGCTCCGTTTGGCCTGCCGCGCGCGATCAGCGGGACAGGTATGCACGGTGGACGAGG